>NZ_JABWRO010000005.1:0-94420 GCF_014268985.1 Pseudomonas sp. RW10S2
ACCAAAGCCGTGCGTCAGCGACACGTCAGTTCAATCCCGCGCCAAGGCTTCGATCGGGTCCAGCCGTGCGGCGTTTCGTGCGGGCACAAACCCGAACACGATGCCGATCAACGTCGAACAGGCGAACGCGGTGGCAATCGAGGCCGGCGAGAACACCATCTCCCACTGTTTGACGAACAGTGTGAACAGGTAGCCAATCCCATAAGACAACGCGATCCCCACCAGCCCGCCGAACAGGCAGACCATCACCGCCTCCACCAGGAACTGCTGGCGAATGTCCGACTGCCGGGCACCGACGGCCATGCGGATGCCGATCTCACGGGTACGTTCGGTGACCGACACCAGCATGATGTTCATCACCCCGATACCCCCCACCACCAATGAAATTACCGCGATCAACGACAGCAGCAGGGTCAGCGAACGGCTGGTTTTCTGCACCGTCTGCATGATGCTGTCGAGGTTGTTGGTGAAAAAGTCCTTGGTGCCGTGGCGCTGCAGCATCAAGCTGTTGACCTCCTCTTCTACCCGCTTGCTGGGCATGCCGTCCTTGATTCGCACGCTGATGCTATCCAGGTGACGCTGCCCCAGCAGACGCCCGGCAGCAGTTTCGTAGGGCACCCAGACGTTCAGCGCGTTGCTGGCGGCGAACAGGTTCTTGTTCTCGGTGGTCACGCCGATCACCGTGCACGGCAGATTGCCGATCAGGATCACCTGCCCGAGCGGATCGCCCCCCTCGCCGAACAGCCGCAAGCGCGTGTTGTGGTCGATCACCACCACTTGCGCCTGGCGCCGGGCATCGCTTTCGCTGAAGGCGATGCCAGCAGCCAGGTTGATGTTGCGCACCTGGAAGTAGCGTTCGCTGACGCCATTGAGCTGTACGTCCAGGTCCAGGTTGCGGTAGCGCACCAGCATGCTGCGGCCGATCACCGGCGTTGCACTGTCGACGTAATACAGCTGGTTGAGCGCAGTGACGTCGGCCAGCACCAGGGTCTCGATGGCCTTGGCCCGGCTGTCACCGAAGTTGCTGCCTGAATAGATGTCGATGGTGTTGCTGCCGATCGCCTGGATATCCTTGAGCACGTAGCCTTTGGCGCCCTCGCCGATCGCCGAGATCGACACCACCGAGGTGATGCCGATGACGATCCCGAGCATGGTCAGCAACGTGCGCATGCGGTGCGAGATCAATGCGATCCAGGCCATGTTGAACGCTTCACGGAACAAGCCCAGGCTGGCCACCAGGCGCCGTGGCGGACGGGCCTTGCGTTGCGGCTCGGGGATGGCCGCATCGGGCGAGGCCTGCGGCGTGTTGCGCTGATCGCTGACGATCTGCCCGTCGCTGACCTCGATGATGCGCTCGGCATGGGCTGCGACCTTGGGGTCGTGGGTCACCAGGATCACGGTGTGCCCGGCTGCGTGCAGCTCCAGCAGGATGGCCATCACTTCCTTGCCGCTGGCCGTGTCGAGGGCGCCGGTAGGCTCGTCCGCGAGGATCACCTCGCCGCCGTTCATCAAGGCCCGGCAGATACTCACCCGCTGCTGCTGACCGCCCGACAGTTGGCTGGGGCGATGCGTCAGGTGCCCGGCCAGGCCCAGGCGCTTGAGCAGTTCCTGGGCCCGCTCGTGACGCTGCGCCTGGGGCGTACCGGCATACACCGCCGGGATCTCGACATTGCGCAGGGCGTCCAGATGCGGCAGCAGGTGATAACGCTGGAAGATGAAGCCGAAATGGTCACGGCGCAGCGCGGCCAGCGCCTCATCGTCCATGTCGCGGGTTTCCTGGCCACCCACCTGATAGGAACCGGCGCTGGCATGATCCAGGCAGCCGAGGATGTTCATCAGCGTCGACTTGCCCGAGCCCGAGGCGCCGATGATCGCCACCAGCTCGCCCGCGTTGATTTCCAGATCGATATGGCGCAGGGCAAGAAACTCGCGATCTCCCGCCATGAAACTGCGGCTCACGCCCTCCAGGCGCAGCAGCGGCTGGCCGGTTTCGACGGCGGTGGTGCGCCGCGAGGCCAGCTCGACGTTCATGTTCATGCTCATGCCCCCGCCGCGTCGCCGATGGGCTCGCCAATTACGACCCGGTCGCCCTCGTCCAGCCCCTGCCTGATCTCGACCCTGACATTGTTGTTGATCCCGGCCTGCACCTGGCGCACCTGGGCAAAGCCCTTGGCGTCGACCACCCGCACCGGAAAGCTGCCGTCACCACTGCGCGGCCCAAGCGCCGCCACCGGCACACTGAGCACCGCCTCGGCGGTGGCCAGCACGATGCGCACCTGGGCGGTCATGGAGATGCGCAGGCGGTGGTCAGGGTTGGGCACTTCGAACAAGGCGTTGTAGAACACCGCGGTGTTCTGCTTCGGCGCGCCAGCGCCACTCTTGTCGGTGCTCTCCAGGTAGTTCTGCGGCGCCGGTTCCGTGCCGCGCAAGGTCGCGTAGTAGCGCTTGTCTTCGCCGAGGATGGTGAAGTACACCTGCTGGCCGGGGCTGATATGGATCACGTCGGCTTCGGAGACCTGAGCCTTGACCGTCATGGTGTCCAGGTCGGCCAGTTTGAGGATCACCGGCGCCAGTTGCTGGGCGATCACGGTTTGCCCTTCCTGGGTGACGATGCCCACCACATCGCCGTCGATGGGCGCGCTGATGCGGGTGTAGTCGAGGTTGACCTTGGCGGTGTCGATCTGCACCTGGGCACTCTTGATCTGCGCGTCCAGCGAGTGCAGGGTGGCCTGCTGCACCTGGTATTCGGACTCGGCGTTCTCGAAGTCCTGGCGCGAGATCGACTCGTCGTCCTGCAACGCGCTGTAACGCTCGTATACCCGACGGGTCTGGTTGACCCGGGCCAGGGTCGAGCGCCGCTCGGCCTGCAGCTTTTCTTCATCGACCTGGGCCTGGCGCAGCGTGTTGCGCAGCACCAGCGGATCGATCTCGGCGAGCCACTGGCCCTTGGTCACCTTGTCGCCCAGCTTGACCTTCAGCGAGCGCAACTGCCCGGAAACCTGCGCCCCGACATCCACCTGGCGGATGCCCTCGAGCACACCAGTGGCCAGCACCGCGTTCTCGATGTCACCACGCTCGACCGTGGCAGTGATGTAGCGCGGCGGCGTGGCCGGGGCCTGTACCGCGTACAGCGTGATCCCGGCCACCAGCGCCAGGGCGCAGCACAGGCTTATCTTGCGAAATCTGCTCTTGTCCATAAATACTCGTTCATCCGTTCCAAAGGCCTGCGTGCCGCACCGCCCCTTGTGGGGGCGGGCTGGCCTCGCAATCACCGGTCAAAGCCGGTGCCAGATACCGCGGTGCTGCAATCGCGGGACCAGCCCGCTCCCACAATCAATGAGTGACCCGCTGCAGCGCCTGCCCGTCATGCCACCAGGCCGCAAGGCTGAACACATCCGGTGCCTTGAGGATGCTGAAGTGGTTGCCAGGGCCGTACCACACCTCCAGTTGCGGCAGCAGACGCTGCCAACCGGCAAGCATCGCCGACTGTTCGCGCTGGTTGCCGGCCGCATCCAGGGTCGCGTCGGCTACCAGCACCAGGCTTGCCGGGCCGCTGTAATCGGCCTGTGCCAGGTATGGCGTACGCAGCGCGCTGGAGAAGGTCCGGGCGATCCCATGCAGCGCCCTGGCGGAAGAACGCGCGGGCATCAGCCCGACGCGAACCATGGCCTGGTGCAAGCGCTCGAGCTGCTGCTCGTCGTCCAGCGCGGCAAAGGCCTGGCCGTCGATGTCCAGCGAGCGCCCACTGGCCAGCTGCAACGATTCGATCAGCCGATTCAGCGCTGCACCTGCGGTGTAGGGCCGACCGCAGACGCTGTTGCCACCCGGTGACTCGCTGTCGATCAAGGTCAATGAGCGCACCTCGCGCCCCTGTGCCTGCAACCGCGCCGCCATGGCATGCGCCACCCAGCCACCGAAGGAATGCCCGACCAGGTTCAACGGCCCCTGCGGGTACAGGGCTTCGATGGCCTGGACATGGCAGGCCGCCGCAGCTTCGATGCTGCTGTGGGGTGTGGCGGAGCCATCAAGGCCACGCGATTGCAGGCCGTACACCGGCCAGTTGGCCCCCAGCGCCTCGGCCAGGCCGATGAAGCTGGTCACACTGTCGCCGGCCCCCGGCACACAGAACAGCGGCGCATGGCCGACCTGCCCGCTCTGGATCGCCACCAGCGGCTGATAAGCCACCACCGGTTTCTCGCCGATGCCCGCACGGGCGGCCCGCAGCGCTGCAACGAGCGCACGTCCCAGGCCCTGCACGTGAGGCGCCTGCATCATGCTCAGGTGATCGCCGGGCACCGCGATGCACTGCAACTGGCCAGCCGGCACCGTGCGCTCCCAGCCAAGGTTCGGCTGCTCGGCGTGACGCGGCCCACCCTGCTCGGCACGCAGCAGGTGGATGGCAATGCCCAGCGGTTCCGGGCGGTAGTGGGCCATGGCATGGCCGTGGGCGATCTCGCGCTCGAAGAACAATTTCAGTGCGTCATCGCTTGCGGCGGCCAGTTGCGGATACAGCAACCCCTGCTCACGACAGGCCGCCAGCAAGGTGGCGAAGTCGGCTTGCCCAGCCTCCAGGGCATTGACCCTGGCCAGTTGCGCCGCGCCGTTTGCGCCGAGCCCTTGCCAGTACCCGGCGCAGTGCAGCAGCAGTTGCTGTTGCAGCAGGCGCGCACCCTGCCAGCGTGCCTTGCCCTGGTCGACCAGGCGCGGCTGCCAGGTGTCGATCAAGCCCAGGAACTCGACCTGCTCGTCCGCCCCCAGCAGTTGCGCGGCGATTTCATAGGCCAGCACGCCGCCGAACGACCAGCCGGCAAGCCGGTATGGCCCGTGTGGCTGGACCCTGCGGATACGCTCCAGTTGTGCGCGGGCCAGGGCCTCCAGGGTGTCCGGCTGCGCCTCGCCCAAGGCAAGGCCCGGCACGCCGTAGATCGGGAAATCACCGTCCAGTTGCTGGCCCAGTACCGGGAAGTAGAAGTCCATGCCGCTGAACTCGTGGATCAGGAACAGCGCCGGTTCGTCGCCCTCAGCGCGCACGCACACCAGGTCCGTCTCCGGCGTTGCCGCCTGCAGATGCCCGGCCAACGCCGCCACGCTGGCATGCTGGAACAGCTCGGCAAGCGATACCTGCAGCCCCTGTTCGCGCAACAGGCCCACCAGCCGGATCGCCAGCAGCGAATGACCGCCCAGAGCAAAGAAGCTGTCATGGCGCCCCACCTGCCCGACCTCCAGCACCTGCGCCCAGAGCGTCGCGAGCTGTTGCTCCAGCGCGGTGGCCGGGGCCTCGTAACGGCTCTCGGCAAGGTCCTGCATCGCTGGACGCGGCAGCGCCTTGCGGTCGATCTTGCCGTTGTTGGTCAGCGGCAGCGCATCGAGCGCGACGCAGGCCGACGGCACCATGTACGCCGGCAGGCGTCCCTGCAGCCAACCCCGCACAGCGGCGGCATCGAGAGTCGGGTCTGTGCGGGTGAACCAGGCGACCAGCTGAGCCGGTCCCTGCGTCAGGGTCAGGGCCATGACTACCACGTCGCCGATGCCCGGACACAGCGCCAGGTGCTGCTCGACTTCGCCCAGTTCGATACGGAAACCGCGGATCTTCACCTGGTCGTCGTTGCGCCCCAGGCACTCCAGCTGGCCGTCGTCGCGCCAGCGGCCCAGATCGCCGGTGCGGTACAGGCGTGCGCCCGGCTGCGGGCTGAACGGGTCGTCGATAAAGCGCTCGGCGGTGAGTTCCGGACGGTTTAGGTAGCCCAGCGCCACTCCATCGCCACCGATGTACAACTCACCTACTGCCCCAAGCGGCACCGGACGCAGGTGCGCGTCCAGCACATGCACCTGGGTACTGCCGACCGGCCCTCCGATCGGCACCAGTTCGGCGTCCGCCGGCACGTGGCGAACCTGCCCGGCGGTGGCATAGGTGGTGGTTTCCGTCGGCCCGTAGCAATGCACCAGGCGCAGGCCCGGTGCCTGCCCCAGCAAGCTGCGAAACGCTGCCGGATCCGCCCGTTCGCCACCGCACAGCAGCACGCGCAACCCTGCCAGCACGTCAGGGATCATCTGCACATACTGGTTGAACAACGCCGTGGTGACGAACAGCACCGTGGCGCCTCCTTCACGCAGGGTCGCGCCCAGTCGCACGGGATCGAGCAAGGTGTCGTGATCGATGACCAACACCTGGCCACCGTTGAGCAACGCCCCCCAGACATCCATGGTGCTGGCATCAAACGCAGGGTTGGAGGCGAAAGCGATGCGGTCCTGGGCGCTGAAGTCGGCGTAGCCATCGTTCAGCACCAGGCGGGCGATGCCACGATGGGGCACACGCACGCCCTTGGGCGTACCGGTGGAACCTGAGGTGTACATGACGTAGGCGACCGTATCCCCACCCTGGGCCAGCCCCGGGTTGTGACCGGGCTGACGGTTCAGGTCCAGGCGATCGAGGTCGATGCGGCGCGCGTGGTAGCTCAGGGTCGCCGAGCTGTCGCAGATCAGCGCCACGGCCTGGCAGTCCTGCACCATGAAGCCCTGTCGCTCGGCCGGTGCATGGATGTCCAGCGGCACATAGACCGCACCGCACTTGGCGATGGCCAGCTGGGCCTGGAGCAGTGCCAACGAACGCGGCAGCAGGATCGCCACATGGTCGCCCGGCGCCACGCCTTGCTCGATCAGGTGGTGGGCCAGGCGGTTGGCCTGCTCGTTGAGCTCGCCGTAGGTCAGGCTGTGCGCCCCGTCACGGGCGGCGATGGACAATGGATGCCGCGCCACCTGTTGTTCGAACAGGCGATGCACCGGCAGGTCGCGCGGGTAGTCACGCGTGGTGGCGTTGAAGGCCTCGCGCAACTGCCGGGCCTCGGCCATCGGCACCACGCTCAGGCGCTCGAGCCCTTCGCAGGCGCCCGTCTCAAGTGCCTGCAACAGCAGGTGCAGGGCGTGCTCCACGTAACCGCAGATCCGCCGGGCATCGATGCCCTGCTCGGTTTGCGCGGTCAGCTCGAACGCCAGGCCCAGGTCATCGACGCTCAACGCCAACGGGTAGTTGCTGCGCTCGTGCGCCTCGACCAACTCGATACCGTCCCACGCCTTGCGCGCAGCCTCGCCCTGCCCGGCCAACGTGCCATGGCGATAGTTGAGCAACGCACTGAACAACGCAGCCCCCGTAGGCAAGCCACTGCAGCGCTGGGCCAGCGCAAGGCGTGCTTGCTCATGGGCCAGCAGGCCGGTCAGGCGTTGGTGGGCTTGCTGCAACGCCGCCAGCACGGGCTGTCCGACAAGGTCCAGGCGCAGCGGCAAGGTATTGATGTAGACCCCCAAGGCCCGCTCTGCGCCCTCGCCGCCCTGCAGCCGACCGAGCAGCACGGTGCCGAACACCACGCTGTCGCGCCCGCTCAGTTGTCCGAGTACCTGGGCCCAGGCCAGGTGCATCAGGCTGGCAGCACTGACGTTATGGCGACGGGCCTGTTCGCGGATGCGCAGGTTCAGCGCATGGTCCAGACGCTGATGGTGCTGCGCCTGGGCATCCTGGTGTGGCGTTGCATAGCCGCCGTAAGGCAGGGTGGGTTCGTCGATATCGGCCAGTTGCTCGCGGAAGAAGGCTTCATGGGCCGCCTCGCCCGCCCCACGCTGCAGTTGGGCGATGTAGTTGCGGTAAGGCACCGCCGCTGGCAGCGCATGGGCCTGTTCGAGCAGACAGGCTTGCAGCTCGCTGCGCAACACCTCGAGGGCGACGTGATCCATGACCAGATGGTGGAACAGCAGCGTAGCGCTGATTCGTCCGGTACTCGGGTCAGTACGGTGTACCAGGCGCAGCAACGGTGCGCGGGCCAGGTCGAAGCGGCGCGGCTCGATGGCATCGTCCTCCTGCACCACATCCAGCGGTGCATGGCGCCAGACCACCTGCACAGGTTCGGCCAGCCCATCCCAGTGGAAGGCACTGCGCAGGATATCGTTACGCGCAATCACCTGGTCCAAGGCGCGGTGCAGAGCCTGCAAACGCCACCGGTCGGCGAGCAGGAAACGTACCTCCAGCACATAGGCCGCCTCACCTTCTCCGGCCAGGTGGTGATAGAGCATGCCCGCCTGCAGCGGCCCGAGCGGATAGATGTCCTGGACATTGGCGGTACCGCCATCCACCTGGCCGACGATGCGCTCGATCGCCTCTTGCGTCAGCGCCACCAGCGGCAGCAGCTCAGGCGTAATGCGCGGGCAATCGGCGGCGATGCGGTTGGCAGGCACCTGCACCTGGTCGAGGGTCTCGACCGTCGCGGCAAGGGCCACCAGGTCCGGCTCGGTGAACAGCGCCTGGATATCCAAGGCCAACCCCCGGGTGCGCAGGCGAGCGACCAGGGTCACGGCCAGCAGCGAATGGCCGCCCAATTCGAAGAAGTTGTCGTGTCGCCCTACCCGCTCCACGCCCAGCAACTCGCCCCACAACTCGGCGAGCAGGCGCTCGGTATCACCTTCGGGGGCCTGGTAGGCCTGGCGTTGCAAGGCCTCGACGGCGGGAACAGGCAGTGCCTTGCGGTCGAGCTTGCCGTTGGGGCTCAGCGGCAGGGCCGGCAGGCGCACGAACTGTGCTGGCACCATGAATTCGGGTAGTTGAACCTGCAACTGCCCCCTCAAGGCATCTGCCGTGTGCACGACCCCGGTGTAGTACGCCACCAGGCGCTTGCCGGCTGGCGGCAAGTCCAGAGCCAATACAGCGGCTTCCTTGATGCCTGCGATGCGGGTCAGGCAGGCCTGGATCTCGCCCAGTTCGATGCGCAGGCCGCGGACCTTCACCTGGTCGTCGTTACGCCCCAGGTATTCCAGGGTGCCGTCGGCCAGGTGCCGAGCCAGGTCTCCAGTGCGATACAGACGTGCGCCGGGGCGGGTGCTGAACGGGTCTTCGATGAAGCGCTCGGCGCTCAGTTGCTCGCGATTCAGGTAGCCGCGGGCGACCTGTACGCCGCCGATGTACAGCTCGCCGGCAACGCCCTGCGGCACTGGCTGACCCTGGGCGTCGAGCACATACAGCGTGGTGTTGGCGATCGGCTTGCCGATCGGGGTGTTGTCCGGCGTCTGCTCCAGTGGTTCGGCGCAGTGCCAGGCACTGACGTCCACTGCGGCTTCGGTCGGGCCGTACAGGTTGTGCAACTCGACACTTGGCAACTGCGCCTTGAAGCGCCGTACCAGGCTGCCGGGCAACGCTTCGCCGCTGCACAGCACCCGACGCAGCGCTGCAGGTTCGGCATCGCCATAGGCGAGGAACACGTCGAGCATCGAAGGGACGAAGTGCAGGGTCGTGACCGACTCGGCAGCCATCACCTGGCGCAGGTAGCCAGGGTCACGGTGCCCGCCCGGGCGTGCCATGACCAGTTGTGCACCGGTCTGCAGCGGCCAGAAGAACTCCCACACCGACACGTCGAAGCTGAACGGGGTTTTCTGCAGTACTACGTCGTCAGCGCCCAGGCCATAGGCATCCTGGGTCCAGAGCAGGCGATTGACCACCCCGGCGTGCTCGTTCATCACGCCCTTGGGCAGGCCGGTGGAGCCAGAGGTATAGATCACATAGGCCAGGTGTTGCGGAGTAAGGCCGGCAACCTTCGGATTCTCGCTGGAAAGCGCATGCCACTCGGGCAAGTCCAAATCGACCTGCGGCACCTCGAACGCTGCCAGCACCCCACGGGTAGCCGCATGCCCCAGCACCGCCACCGGCGCGCTGTCGGTGAGCATATGGCGGATGCGGTCGGCCGGATAATCCGGATCGACCGGCACATAGGCACCGCCCGCCTTGAGGATCGCCAACAAGCCAATGACCATCGACAGACCGCGCTCGACGCAGATCGCCACGCGATCATCCGGCTTCACCCCGAGTGCAATCAGGTGATGGGCCAGGCGGTTGGCCTCCGCGTTCAGCGCGCTGTAGCTCAGTTGGCTTTGCTCAGCGATCAGCGCGATGCGCTCCGGCGTGCGTTCGACCTGGGCCTCGAACAGGCCGTGCACGGTCTGCGCGAGGTCGTAGTCCACGGCAGTCGCGTTGAAGCCGAGCAGCAGGCGTTGGCGTTCCTCGTGCTCCAGCACCGGCAGCTGGTTCAGCGGCAGGTCGGGCTGACGCTCGAGTGCTTCCACCAGGCCCTCCAGCACCTGCTGCAGTTGCCCGCAGACCCGCTCGGCACCTACCGCAGGCAGTACCTGCACGGTCAGGCGCAGGCCATCGCCCAGGTCATCCACGTTCAGGCTCAAGGGGTAGTTGGTGCGCTCTTCGCTGGCCAGTGTCTCGATACCCTGCCAGGCCTGACGCTGGGTTTCGGTCTCGGCAGCGCTGGCGCTGTGCCGGTAGTTGAGCATGGCACTGAACAGTGGCATCGGTGCGACCACGCCGCTGCAACGCTGGGCCAGGGCCAGCGCTGCATGCTCATGAGTCAGCAGCGCGCTCAGCCGTGCGTGGGTGGCTCGCACACCTTCACGGACACCGTGCCCCGCCAGGTCAACGCGCAGTGGCAAGGTGTTGATGAACATGCCCAGGCCATGCCCGCTGCCCGCGCCACCTTGCATGCGCCCCAGCAGCACCGTGCCGAACACCACGTTGTCGCGACCACTGGCGCTGCCCAGCAGGCGCGCCCAGGCCAGGTGCAGCAGGCTGGCAGTACTCACGCCGAGCTGGCGTGCCTGGCTGCGCAGGCGTTGGTTCAGCTGCGGGTCCAGGTGCACCTGGGCCTGCTCGATGTTGTGCACGTCGCCCTGGATGTCACGCAGGCCGAACGGCAGGGTCGGCTCGTCGATATCGGCCAGTTGTTCACGGAAGAACGCCTCGTGCTCGGCCTCGCTGACGCCGAGGCGCGCCTGGGCCACGTAATTGCGGTACGGCACGGCCGGCTCGCTCGGCGCGGGCAGCCCGTGCAGGTAACCGAGCATTTCTGCGCGCACCACCTCAAGCGCCGTGTGGTCAAGCACCAGGTGATGGAACTGCAAAGTCGCCTCGATGCGCTCCCCTGCACGGCGATAGAGCAGGCGCACCAGCGGCGCCTGGTTCAGCGCCAGGGTGTCGAAACGCTGCGCAGACTCGCAGGCGGTGTCGATCATCGGCAGTTCGGCCTGGCGCCAGACCACCTGCAACGGCTGCGCCAGCCCTTCCCACAGCACGGCGGTGCGCAGGATATCGTGACGGGCAATGACGCTTTGCAGCGCGCCGGCAAACGCCTGCAGCCGCGCCGGGCTGTCGAATACCAGCTGCGATTGCAGCAGGTACGGGTCGGCACCGGCAGCGCTCAGATGATGGTAGAGAATGCCTTCCTGCAGCGGTGCGAGTGGGTAGATGTCCTGCACATTGGCCGCACCGCCGGGCACGCTCACCACCACACGGTCGATGGCGGCCTGGTCCAGTTCGATCAGGCTGAGCATGTCGGGTGTGATACGGGTGCAGCCGGGGGCAATGCGGTTGGCCGGCACCTGTACCTGGCGGCCCTGGCCAAGCGCTGCGGTCAGCGTCGCCACGCTCGGCTGGCTGAACAGCAAGCGCACATCAGCCTCCAGGCCCAGCTGGCGCAGGCGCTCGATCAGGCTGACAGCGAGCAGCGAATGCCCACCCAGTTCAAAGAAGTTGTCATGCCGCCCTACCCGCTCCAGGCCCAGCAGCTCGGCCCAGACCTGCGCCATGACCTGCTCGGTCTCGTCCTGCGGGGCTACATAGGCCGCCACCGGCAGATCGGCCGGATCCGGATCTGGCAGCGCCCTGCGGTCGAGCTTGCCGTGGCTGGTCAACGGCAAGGCCTGCAGGCGGATGAACGCCAACGGCACCAGATGGCCCGGCAGACTGGCCTGCAAGGCCTGGCGCAAGCCCTCGACCGGTGCGTACTCGGTGTACCAGGCCAGTAAGCGCTCGCCGCGTACCAGTACCACCGCGTCACGCACGCCAGGCTGGGCGGCCACGGCCGCTTCGATCTCGCCAAGTTCTACGCGCACACCACGGATCTTTACCTGGTCGTCGTTACGTCCGAGGTAGTCGAGCGTGCCGTCGGCGTTCCAGCGCACCAGGTCGCCACTGCGGTACATCCGCGCATCAGCTCGCGCGCTGAACGGATCGGCGACGAAACGCTGCTCGGTCAGTTCGGGCCGGTTCAGGTAGCCGCGGGCAACCCCGTCGCCACCGATGTACAGCTCGCCCGCCGCGCCTACCGGCACCGGCTGGCGGCGCTCGTCGAGCACATAGATCTGGGTATTGGCGATGGCGGTGCCGATGTGCAGCGCACCACCGACCTGCACCTGCCCCGAGGTGGCAACCACGGTGGTTTCGGTCGGGCCGTAGTTATTGATCACGGCAAAGCCCGGATCACGCTCGAACTGACGCAGGCGGTCACCACCGATCAGCAACGTACGCAGGCTGGCGTGCTGACGCTCGCGGCGCAGGGCCTGCTCGGCTACCGGGGTTGGCAGGAAGCTGACCTGCAGCGGCTGCTCCAGCCACCAGTCGAGCAAGGCATCGACCTGTTCGTTGGCAAGCGTAGCAGGCGGCAGGTGCACCACGGCGCCTGCGCACAGGGCCGGCCAGACTTCCCAGGCCATGGCGTCGAAACCGAATCCGGCCACGCTGGAGGTGTGGCTACCGGCGCGCAGGGCAAAGGCCTCGCAGTGCCAGTGCACCAGGTTGGCCAGGGTACGGTGCTCGACCATCACGCCCTTGGGCTGGCCGGTGGAACCGGAGGTGTAGACCACATAGGCAAGCGCATCGGCCTCCAGGCCCGGCACCTGCGGATCATGCTCGGCAGCGGACTGCCAGTCGCCGCGGTCCAGGTCCAGGCGTGCGATGTGCTGCGCCAGGCTGTGCTGGCGCGTGTCGGCAAGCACCAGTGCCGGGGCGCTGTCCTCGAGCAGATAGGCAATACGCTCGGCCGGGTAACCGGGGTCGACCGGCACGTAGGCGGCGCCCGCCTTGAGCACCGCCAGCAATGCCACCAGGCGCTGCGGCGTGCGCGGCAGGCACAACGCAACCCGGGCCCCGGGCCGCACGCCCAGGCCGATCAGGTGGTGGGCCAGGCGGTTGGCGGCACGATTGAGCTCGCCATAGCTGAGCACTTCGTCACCCTGCACTACCGCTTGAGCTTCTGGTGAGCGGGCGGCGCAGGCTTCGACCAGCGCATGCACGGTCTGGCCCTGCGGATAGCCACGGGCACTGGTGTTGAAATCGACCAGCAGGCGGCGACGTTCATCGGCACCCAGCACCGACAGGTCATCCAGCCGCGTGCCCGGCGCTTGTTCCAGGGCCGCGACCAGTTGCGCGATGCTGTTGGTCATCCACTGCGCAATACGTTCAGCGCCGATGTCGGCGACGGCCAGCACGCTCAGGGTGAACCCCTCGCCCCGGTCGTCGACACTCAAGGTCAGCGGGTAGTTGCTGCGCTCTTCGCCGCCCAGAAGACGCACACCCTGCCAGATACCCTCGCCATCGCGTGGCGCATCGGCAGCGCTGTGGCGGTAGTTGAGCAAGGCGCTGAACAGCGGTTGCCCGGCCGGTACGCCACTGCAACGCTGGGCCATGGCCAACGACGCGTGCTCATGGCCGAGCAGTGCCGACAGCCGGGCATGGGTGGCACGCACTGCTTCGGCCACCGCCACCTGGGTGTCGACCCGCAGCGGCAAGGTGTTGATGAACACGCCCAGTGCCCGGTCGGCCCCCTCACCACCTTGCAGGCGGCCCATCAGCACCGTGCCGAACACCACCTCGCTGCGGTTGGCCAGCACACCGAGCAGGCGCGCCCAGGCCAGATGCATCAGGCTCGCGGCGCTTACGCCCAGGGTACGCGCCTGTTCGCGCAGGCGTCGGGCCAGCGTGCCATCGAGGGCCTGGTGCGCCTCGGCGATGCCGTGGCCTTCGCCCTGAACATCCTGTTGGGCAAATGGCAGGGTCGGTTCGTCTATATCACCGAGCATGTCGCGGAAGAACGCCTCGGCGCCCGCCGCATCGCTGCCCAGACGCGCCTGGGCCACGTAGTTGCGGTACGGCACCGGCGCGCTCAGGTTGGCCACGTCGCCGAACAGCAGGGTGTGCATTTCGGCGCCGACCACGTCCATCGCGGTGTGGTCGAGGGCCAGGTGGTGGAACAACAGGATTGCCACGACCTGGCCGTTGCGCGGATCCTGGCTGTAGACCAGGCGCATCAGGGGTGCCTGGGACAGGTCGAGCCGGTGCTGGCGGGCGTCGAAGCGCGCTTGCAATTGGTCGATGACCTCGCCTTCGCCCTCCAGCTCGACCGGCATCACGGCCAGCTTCGCCTGGCGCCACACCACCTGCACCGGCTGCGCCAGGCCTTCCCAGACCAGCGAGGTGCGCAGGATGTCGTGCCGATCGATGACCTGTTGCAGGGCATCAGCCCAGGTCTGCAGGCGTTCGAGGGTGTCGAAGGCCAGGCGCGACTGCAGCAGGTAGGGGTCACCCTGTCCGGCACTCAGATGGTGGTACAGGATGCCCTCCTGCAGTGGGGCCAGGGGGTAGATCTCCTGCACATTGGCTGCCCCGCCGGGCACCGTGGCGACGATGCGCTCGATGGTGGCCTGATCCAGTTCGATCAGGCTGAGCATGTCGGGGGTGATCTGCTGGGCGCCGGCGGGTACGCGATTGTCCGGCACCCGCACCTCGCGTCCGCTGCCCACCGCAGCGGCCAGCGCGGCCAGCGTCGGCTGGGCGAACAGCACGCGCACATCGGCGGCAAGGCCGGCCTTGCGCATGCGCTCGATCAGGCTGACCGCCAGCAGCGAATGGCCACCCAGCTCGAAGAAGTGATCGTGTCGGCCGACACGATCGACCTTGAGCACTTCGGCCCAGATCGCGGCCAGCGCGATCTCCACCTCGCCCTCAGGCGCGGCGAAGGCACGACTCACCACCGCGGCCTGGCCCGGTTGCGGCAACGCCTGGCGATCCAGCTTGCCGTTGGCGGTCAACGGCCACTGGCCGACATGGACATAGGCCGACGGCAGCATGTAGTCGGGTAACTGGCCTTGCAATTGCGCATGCAGCTCGGTGATCGGCGGGACGCGGTCTTCGGTGCTGAACCAGGCCACCAGGCGCTTGTCGCCCGGGCCCTCTTCGCGCACCAGCACCACGGCTTCCTGCACCCCGGCGCACGCCGCAAGGCGCGCTTCGATTTCACCAAGCTCGATACGGAAGCCGCGCAGCTTGACCTGTTGGTCGTTGCGCCCCAGGTAACGCAAGGTGCCGTCAGCCTGCCAACTGACCAGGTCGCCGCTACGGTACAGGCGTGCGCCCGGCGTCTGGCTGAACGGATCCTCGAAGAAGCGCTCGGCGGTCAAGCCGGGCTGATTCAGGTAGCCCAGGGCAACCCCGTCCCCGCCGATATACAGCTCACCGACGGCACCGATCGGCACCGGCTGGCGCCAGGCATCGAGCACATAGCAAAGGCTGTTGCCAATCGGCCGGCCAATCGGGATCGCCCCCTCGCCCACTGCGAGGATTTCATGGGTGGTACTGAAGGTCGTGGCTTCGGTCGGGCCATAGCCATTGAGCAGGTGCGCCGGAGCGCCTTCGCGCAGTACACGGGCAATCACCTGGGGGTCGAGCACATCGCCACCGATCATCAGGTAACGCAGCGAACGGAACACCGGCAGCAGGTGCGCGGCGTACTGGTGGAACAACCCGGCGGTCAGCCACAGCACCGTGACTTCATGCTCCAGCAATGCCTGGCCCAGGGCCTCGTGCGACAGCACCTGATGCTGATCGATCACCACCACGCGCCCGCCGTTGAGCAGCGGCGCCCAGACCTCCAGGGTGCTGGCGTCGAACGCGGGGTTGGAGGCAAAGGCCACGCGGTCCTCGCCTTGCAGGTCGGCGAAGCCGTTGTTGATGACCAGCCGCACGATCGAGCGATGGGCCACCAGAACACCCTTGGGCAGGCCGGTCGAGCCGGAGGTGTACATGATGTAGGCCGCAGCCCGCGCATCCACGGGAATGTCCAGGCCGTGGGCGGGATAGGCCGCCAGATCCAAGGTATCCAGCTCTAGCCTGCGTGTTGCGCCGACCTGCGGCTGATCGGCCTGGGTCAGCAGCAGCGTGGCACGGCTGTCTTGGAGCATGAAGGCCTGACGCTCGACCGGTGCATTGGCATCCAGTGGCACATAGACCGCGCCGCACTTGATCACGGCCAACTGGCTGGCCAGCAGGTCGAAGGAGCGCGGCAGCAGCAGCGCCACACGGTGCCCCGGGCGCACGCCCAGTTCCAGCAGGTGACGAGCCAGCCGGTTGGCGTGCTGATCGAGCTCGCCGTAACGCCACTGGCGCTGACCGTGCACCACGGCAACCGCGTCCGGGGTTTGGGCGGCGTGCGCCTCGAACAAGCTCTGCACCGCGTGTTCGCGTGGGTAGGCGCGGCCGGTGGCGTTGAATCCGTGCAGCACCTGCTCGCGCGCCTCGGGCGACAGGCAGGACACCGCATGCAGGGGTGTTTCCGGAACCGTCTCCAGGGCATCGGCCAGGTTCGCCAGGGCGCTGCCCAGCAAGGCGCACACCTGAACGCCATCGACCTGCGGCACAGCCTGCACGGTCAGTTCCAGGCCCTGCCCCAGATCATCGACGTTGACCACCAGCGGATAGTTGCTGCGTTCACGCGAAGCCAACAGTTCGATGCCCGACCAACCCAGGCCATCCCCTGCGCCTTTGGCGCTGCTGTGGCGGAAGTTGAGCAAACTGGTGAACAGCGCCTGGGACGCCGGCACACCGCTGCAGCGCTGGGCCTGCGCCAGCGACGCCTGCTCGTGGCCGAGCAGGCGTGCCAGACGCTGATGGGTACGACGCACACCTTCGGCGGCGCCAACGGCATCGACACTGACCCGCAGCGGCAAGGTGTTGATGAACATGCCCAGCGCCCGATCCGCCCCGGCGCCACCCTGCAGGCGGCCCAGCAGCACAGTGCCGAACACCACCTCGCTGCGCCCGCTCAGTTGCGCCAATACCTGCCCCCAGGCCTGGTGCACCAGGCTGGCGACGCTCACCCCCAGCGCGCGGGCCTGCACCCGCAGGCGCCCGGCCAGCGTGCCGTCCAGCGCCTGGTGGCTGTCGATCACCTCCACGCCATTGCCCTGCACATCGCGCAGGCCGAACACCTCGGTCGGCTCGTCGATATCTGCGAGCATCTCGCGGAACATCGCTTCATCGGCCGCAGGATCGGCATCCAGCCGCGCACGCGCCACGTAGTTGCGGTACGGCACGCTGTCGATGTGCAGCGACTGGCCCCGCAGTGCGGCACCCACCTCGGCCACCAGCCGTTCGACGGCAGTATGGTCGAGCAGGATATGGTGCAGCAACAAGGTCGCCTCCAGCCGCTCACCCTGGGCATGACGCACCAGTTGCATCAACGGCGCGCACGTTAGGTCCAGGCGATGCAGGTCGGCCTGCTCGCTGATGCGCAGTTGCGCCTGGCGATGCACCACCTGCACCGCTTCCTGCAGTCCCTCCCAGTGCAGGCTGGTGCGCAGGATATCGTGACGGGCGATCACCAAATCCAGCGCCTTGACGAAGCCTTGCAGCTCCACTTCGCCGGCAAAGGCGAAGCGTGCCCGCAACACGTAGGGGTCGGCGCCGGAACTGGCCAGATGGTGGTAGAGAATGCCCTGCTGCAGCGGTGCCAGGCCGTAGATGTCCTGGACATTGGTCGTACCCCCCGGAATGCCGGCGGTCAATGTGTCGATCTCGTCCTGGCTGAGGTCGGCCAGTGGCAGCATGTGCGGTTCGATGCGCAGGCAGTTCGCCGGAATGCGGTTGATCGGCACCTGCGTCGGTAGATCGGCGCTCACCGCAGCCGCCAGCGCCGACAACGTCGGTTGGCCGAACAGCACGCGCACGTCGGCCGCCAGTTCCTGCTGACGCATGCGCTCCACCAGTTTGACCGCCAACAGCGAGTGGCCGCCCAGCTCGAAGAAGTTGTCGTGCCGGCCCACCTGCTCCAGGCCCAGCAATTGCTGCCAGATCGCCGCGATGCGTTGCTCCACTTCCCCGTGCGGCGCTTCGAAGGCGCGACGGGCGAAGGCCTCGCCATCGGGCTCGGGCAAGGCCTTGCGGTCGAGCTTGCCATTGGCGGTCAGCGGGAAGCTTTCCAGGCGCACGAAGGCCGCCGGCACCATGTACTCGGCCAGGTGGCACAGCAGGCTGTCACGCAGCGCGGCAGCATCGGGCTCGGCGCCTGCGGCGGCCAGCCAGTAAGCGACCAGGCGCTGCTCGCCGGCGCTGTCGCGACGTGCCATGACCACGGCCTCGCGTACCCCCGCACAAGCCGCCAGGCGTGCTTCGATCTCGCCCAGCTCGATGCGGAAGCCACGAATCTTCACCTGATCGTCGTTGCGGCCCAGGTAATCCAGGCTGCCATCGGCGGCCCAGCGCGCCAGGTCGCCAGTCTTGTACAGACGCCCGCCAGGGTTGAACGGGTCGGCGATGAAGCGCTCGGCACTGAGCGCTTCGCGGTTCAGGTAGCCGCGGGCGACACCGGCACCGCCCACGTACAGCTCACCGGTGACACCGGTCGGCACAGGCTGGCGGCGGGCGTCGAGTACATAGAGCTGCAGGTCGGGAATGCGCGAACCGATCGGGCTTACCCCAACCAGTTGCGCGTCGGCGGCCTGCAGCGGTCGGTAGGTGACGTGCACGGTGGTTTCGGTGATGCCGTACATGTTCACCAGACGCGTACCGGCATTGCCGATGCGCGCGTACCAGGGTTTGAGCATCCCGGGCTCCAACGCCTCACCGCCAAAGATCACCTGGCGCAGGGAGTGTTGCAGTTCGCTGCGCTCCTGCGCTGCGATCAGTTGGCGGAAGGCACTGGGCGTCTGGTTGAGAACGCTGACGCCCGTGCGGCAAAGCAAGGCATAGCACTCGTCCGGCGAGCGACTGATGCGTTGCGGCACGATCAGCAACTGGCCTCCGAAAGCCAGCGCGCCCCAGATTTCCCACACCGAGAAGTCGAAGGCGAAGGAGTGGAACAGCGCCCAGGTGTCCTGGCGGTTGAAGGCGAACCAGTCGTGGGTCGCCGAGAACAGGCGCGAGACATTGCCATGCTCGACCATCACGCCCTTGGGCAGCCCGGTGGAGCCGGAGGTGTAGATCACATAGGCCAGGTGCGAAGGCAGCAGCCCGGCGAGCTTCGGATTGCCGGTGGGCTGTAGCTGCAACGACGGGTCGTCCAGGTCGATCACCGGTGCCGTCACCTCGCCCAGCAGCGCCAGGCTGTCGGCCTGGGTGAGGATGGCCCGCGGGGCACTGTCGCTCAAGGTGAAGGCAATGCGCTCGGCAGGATAGGCAGGGTCGATAGGCACATAGCCCGCACCGGCCTTGAGCACGCCCAGCAGGCCGACCAGCATGCCCAGGCCGCGCTCGACGCAGATCGCCACGCGGTCATCCGGGCCAATGCCCAGTTCGATCAGGCGATGAGCGAGCTGGTTGGCCCGCTGGTTGAGTTCGCCGTAGCTC
Source organism: Pseudomonas sp. RW10S2 (assembly GCF_014268985.1). Taxonomy (NCBI): domain Bacteria; kingdom Pseudomonadati; phylum Pseudomonadota; class Gammaproteobacteria; order Pseudomonadales; family Pseudomonadaceae; genus Pseudomonas; species Pseudomonas sp. RW10S2. The sequence goes on from NZ_JABWRO010000005.1 coordinate 19,436, forward strand.
AGGCTCTGCTGCTCGAAGATCAGCGCAGTGTCCTGCGGGCGCGCCTGGGCGTGGGCCTCGAAGCGCTGGTGCACCAGCGGCGTCAGGGCGAACTCGAGCAAGGGACGGTTCTGGCCATGGATCAGTTGCTCACGCTCGTCGGCAGGCAAGATATCGATCCTGTTCAGCGGAGCATCCGGGTCGTTGTCCAGGGCCTCGACGATCTGCTCGAGTGCCCGCGCCAGGTAACCCGCGATCCGCTGGGCGCCCAGCCCGCCGCCGACCAGGGCGGTGATGCGCAGGTCTTCGCCGAGGTCGTCGATGTTGATCGTCAGCGGGTAGTTGGTGCGTTCTTCGGCGCCCAGCACCTGGATGCCAGGGGCGATGTCAATGACTTCGGCGGCGTCGGCGGCATCGCTATGGCGGTAGTTGAGGACGGTGTTGAACAGCGGCGCAGGCGCCGCCACCGCACTGCAGCGCTGGGCCAGCGCCAGCGGCGCCTGTTCATGGCCGAGCACGCCGGTCAAGCGCGTGTGAGTCGCCTGCAGCCCCTGGCGCACGCCTTGCTCGCCGACGTCGATGCGCACCGGCAGGGTATTGATGAACATGCCCAGCGCCTGTTCGCCGCCCTCGCCGGCCTCCATGCGCCCGAGCAGTACGGTGCCGAACACCACCGCCTCGCGCCCCGACAACTGGCCCAGGACACGGGCCAGGCCCAGGTGAGTGATGGCTGCAGGGCTCACGCCCAGACGGCGTGCCTGGGCGCGCAGGCGCAGGCTCAGCCCACGCTCGAGGGTCAGGCGGGCGTCTTCCACCGACGGGTCCTCGACCTCGGCCACGCCGAAGGCCAGGGTAGGCTCGTCGATATCAGCCAGCATCGCGGAGAAGAACGCTTCATGCGCCGGCACGTCCAGCGCCTGACGCGCCTGCGCCAGGAGGTTGCGAAACGGCACCGCCGGCCCGACCTGTTCGGCATTGCCGGCCAGCCAGGCGCCGATCTCGCGGCGCACGATGTCGAGTGCGGTGTGGTCCATCACCGTGTGGTGGAACAGCAACAGAGCGGCGACCTCCTTGCCCGTACCCTGGGCATGCACCAGGCGCAACAGCGGCGCCTGGCGCAGGTCGAGGCGATAGTGGCGGGAGTCATGCAACCTGCGTAATTGCGCCAGCGGCTCGTCCTGGCCAGGCAGTTGCAGCGCTTCGCGCCCCAGCGGTGCTTCGCGCCAGACCACCTGCACCGGCTCGTCCAGGCGCTCCCAGTACATCGAGGTGCGCAGGATGTCGTGGCGCTGGATCACCCAGTCCAGCGCATCGGCGAAGGCCTCCAGATGCGCCTGGTCGGCAAAGCGCAGCTGGGCCTGCAACAGGTAGGGGTCGCCAGCATCGGCCGACAGGTGGTGGTAGAGCATGCCCTCCTGCAGCGGGGCCAGGGGATAGATGTCCTGCACGTTGGCCGCGCCGCCGGGAATGCTGGCGACAATGCGGTCGATGGCCTGCTGGTCGAGGTCCACCAGCGGCAGCATCTGCGGGGTGATCTTGAACGCCGGGCTCAGCCAGTCGTCGTTCTGTTGGGCGAGCATCTCCAGCAACGCCGGCTTGTGTGCGGCCAATGCATCCCACAGGGCGTCCTCCAGGGCATCGTCGTCACCATGGACGACGAGGTCCTGATCGTCACGCTGAAGTCGGATTGCACGGGTGGAGAGCACAGCCATCAGTTCGCTGAAGCGCATGGGTAAGCATCCTGCTTTTGCCAGTCGGAAATGGCGCCAAGCTAAAGGATCAGGGGTGCAAGGGGTGACAGGGTAAGGGGGGACAAAGCGCGGACTATAAAAAAACGAATAAGAATATGAATTCTTATTCCTTTTATGCGGTTAAAACTTCCTCTATAACGTTCCCAACTGTGCAGCAGCCAACACCGGCCAACTGTTTGCAGCGCAACACCCGATCAACACCCCCGCTGCTCTGGCAACACGGCGGTTGTCGCAGAAAACGCGGCAACGCGTTGATTCAAAAGGCATCGAAACTTCGGCACGACGATTGCTCAAGCAAAGTCCCCCGCTCACCCGAACAGGAGACTCGCCATGAGCAGCCCCTTGAACGTCGTTGCCCTCTCCGGTGGTACTTCCCGCCCTTCGCGCACCCTGGCATTGACCGAAGCCATCCTCGCCGAGCTTGGCCAGCATCTGCACATCCGGCCGCACCTCATCGAGATGGGCGATATTGCCCGCCCACTGGGTGCTGCACTGTGGCGTAGCGAACTGCCCGACACCGTCGAGCAGCAACTGCAGCACATCGAACAGGCCGACCTGCTGGTGGTGACCACGCCGGTCTACCGGGGCAGCTTCCCGGGGCACTTCAAGCACCTGTTCGACCTGATCGGCCAGGACGCCCTGGTCGACACCCCGGTATTGCTGGCCGCAACCGGCGGCAGCGAGCGCCACGCGCTGGTGCTGGATCATCAGTTGCGCCCCCTGTTCAGTTTCCTGCAGGCACTGACCCTGCCCATCGGCGTCTATGCCAGTCAGGCCGAGCTGCAGGACTATCGCGTTTCCAGTGATGCCCTGGCTGCGCGCATCGGCCTGGCCGCCGAACGTGCCGTACCGCTGTTCGCCCCCCACCATCAGCTGCGCAAGAGTGCCTGAGTGACCGCCATGAATGCACCCGTGACCCCCACCACGCGTCCGGCGCTTGCCATTGCCCGCGACCTGGCCGCCCAATTCGCCCTCACGGCTGTCGAACGCGACGAACGCGGCGGCACCCCCAAGGCCGAGCGTGATGCCCTGCGCGACAGCGGCCTGCTGTCACTGGCCATCCCCACGGCCTTCGGTGGCCAGGGCGCGAGTTGGCGCGAAACCTTCGATGTGGTGCGTGAGTTCGCCCGGGTCGACAGTTCCATTGCCCACGTGTTCGGTTTCCACCACCTGATGCTGGCCACCGTGCGCCTGTTCTCCCGCCCTGACCAATGGCAACCCTGGTTCGAGCAGACCGCGCGCAAGCATTGGTTCTGGGGCAATGCCCTCAACCCGCTGGATACGCGAACCCAGGCGAAGCATTTCGAGGGGTGGTGCGAATTCTCCGGCAAGAAGAGCTTCTGCTCCGGCGCCAGCGACTCGGAAATGCTCATCGCCTCGGCGGTGGACGAGCGCGCCGGCGGCAAGTTACTGATCGCGGCAATCCCCAGTGGCCGTACCGGCATCAGCCTGCACGGTGACTGGGACAACATCGGCCAACGCCAGACCGACAGTGGCAGTGCCACCTTCGAACGGGTGCGGGTCGAGCACAACGAACTGCTGCTCGACCCCGGCCCGCTGAGCACGCCGTTCGCCGCCTTGCGTCCGTTGATCGCGCAACTGCACTTCGCCAACCTGTTCCTGGGTATCGCCGAAGGCGCCTTCGACGAAGCGCGCCAGTACACGCTGAAGGAGAGTCGCCCCTGGTTCCGTTCCAGCGCCAGTGAGAGCCGCGAAGACCCCTATGTGCTGCGCCACTATGGTGAGTTCTGGGTGGGTCTGGAAAGCGTGCGCCTGCTGATCCGCCGCGCCAGCGACCAGCTCGATGCGGCCTGGGCCCTCGAACACAACCTGAGCGCCGAGGCGCGTGGCGACCTGGCCCTGGCCATCGGCACCGCCAAGGTTGCCGCAACGCGCCACGGGCTGGACATCTGCAACCGCCTGTTCGAAGTCACCGGCGCCCGCGCCACCCATGCCTCACTGCGCTTCGACCGGCACTGGCGCAACCTCAGGACCCAGACCCTGCACGACCCGGTGGACTATCGCATCCATGAACTGGGCGAGTGGGCGCTGAACGACAAACGCCCTGCCCCGTCCTTCTATTCCTAAAGGCACGTCCATGCAATTGCTGACCCTCCCCCCTTCACCGTCATTGGCTACCTCGATCAGGGCGACCGCACAGGTGTTCGAAGACCCCAGGTCGCAGGCGCTGCTCGCCCACCTGCAACAGGTCGCTCCCAGCGAGGCCAGCGTCCTGATCATTGGCGAGACCGGCACGGGCAAGGAGTTGGTCGCACGCCACATCCACAACCTCAGCGCTCGCCGCGACGGCCCGTTCGTTGCGGTCAACTGCGGCGCCTTTTCCGAGTCGCTGGTCGAGGCCGAGCTGTTCGGCCATGAGAAAGGCGCCTTCACCGGCGCCCTGGCGTCCAAGGCCGGCTGGTTCGAGGAGGCGAACGGCGGCACGTTGTTCCTCGATGAAATCGGCGACCTGCCGCTGCCCATCCAGGTCAAGCTGCTGCGCGTGCTGCAGGAGCGCGAGGTGGTGCGCCTGGGGTCACGCAAGAGCATTCCGATCAATGTGCGGGTACTGGCCGCCACCAACGTGCAACTTGAAAAGGCGATCAACGCCGGGCACTTTCGCGAAGACCTGTACTACCGCCTGAACGTTGTCACCCTCTCGCTGCACCCGCTGCGCGAGCGGCCGGGCGATATCCTGCCGCTGTCGCGCCACTTCATTCGCAGCTACAGCGAACGCCTGGGCTACGGCCCGGTGGAGCTGGCAGCCGACGCCCAGGCAAAGCTTGTGGCCTATAGCTGGCCGGGCAACATCCGCGAGCTGGAGAACGTGATTCACCACAGCCTGCTGACCTGCGGCGACGGGTTGATCCATGCCCGCGACTTGCGCCTGTCGAACCTGCGCCTGGAGCGTCAGGACGATCCGCCTTCGACGGCCTCTGCCAGCAGGGGCGGCGGCATCGATGAACTGCTGCAGCAGGCGTTCAGCCGGTTGTACGAGGAACAGCCGGGCGACCTGTACGAGAAGGTAGAGAATGCGTTGCTGCGCTCGGCCTATCACTTCTGCCATTACAACCAGGTGCATACCGCGCAGTTGCTGGGGCTGTCGCGCAACGTCACGCGTACGCGGCTGATCGCCATTGGCGAGCTGGTGGTGAACAAGCGCCGCGCACCGGAGCAGCCGCTGGACAACCGGATGGTGCGCCTGTCGATCTGATCGCGTCATTGCCTGCGCCCATGGCCTTGCGCTGGCGAGGCCTGCGTCACCCGCCGTGGTGCGCTTTTCGCGGGTAAACCCGCTGCTGCACGTAAATCTCTCCCCACGCCATTCGTCCACCTGATACCCGAACCCTGCCCGGCGCCGCCCTTTGCCCGCCAGGCGGTTGCGATCAGCCCTGCAACGAGATGGCAATGACCAAGACCCGCTCCCGCAAAGCCCTGTACATAGGCCTGCCTCTGGCCCTGGTGGCCGCCCTGGGCAGTGCCGCCGGCTACTTCTACTGGCAACGCCAGGATGCCGGCTACCCGCACAAGATCGTCGAACAGGCCAACGCCCTGCATGAACACATGCTCTCGTTCGACAGCCATATCACGGTGCCGCTGGACTTGGGCAGCGCCGGCAACGAGATCGACAAGGATGGCCCGGGGCAGTTCGACCTGGTCAAGGCCAATCGCGGTCGTCTTTCCGGTGCTGCCCTGACCATCTTCGGCTGGCCAGAGATCTGGAACGGCCCCAACGCCCCGCACCGCCCGACCCCAGGCTTCGTCGACGAGGCGCGCCAGCAGCAGGAAGTGCGCTACAAGATCATCAGCGGCATGGTCCGCGACTTCCCCAACCAGGTCGGTATCGCCTATACCCCCGACGACTTCCGGCGCCTGAACGGCGAAGGCAAGTTCGCCATCTTCATCAGCATGCTCAACGCCTACCCGCTGGGCCATGACCTGTCCCAGCTCGATCTGTGGGCTGCACGCGGCATGCGCATGTTCGGCTTCAGCTACACCGGCAACAACGACTGGGCTGATTCCTCGCGCCCACTGCCGTTCTTCAATGACACCGCCGACGCTCTGGGCGGCCTGTCACCCTTGGGTGAGCAGGCGGTCAAGCGACTCAACGACCTGGGCGTAATCATCGATGTCTCGCAGATGTCGACCCTGGCCCTGGAAGACGTCGTGCGCCTGAGCCGCGCGCCAATCGTGGCCTCGCATTCCGCGCCGCGGGCGCTGGTGGACATCCCGCGCAACCTCTCCGACAAGGAAATGCAACTGATCAAGGACAGCGGCGGCGTGATCCAGGTGGTCGGTTTCGGCCAGTACCTCAAGCCGCTGGAAAAACCGGTGCTGGAAAAACTCGAGGCGCTGCGCGCGCGCTTCGACCTGCAGCCGCTGCAGGGCCTGGCCAATGCCTTGATGCCGGGCGATGCGGTGATCGCCATCTGGCCTGAGTCACGTTTCGGCGAGTACGCCAGCAGCCTGTACGGGATTCTTGAAGAAGAACCCAAGGCGACCCTCAAGCAGTACGCGGACGCCATCGACTACACGGTGAAGAAAGTGGGTATCGACCACGTCGGCCTCAGCTCGGACTTCAACGACGGCGGCGGCCTCGATGGCTGGAAGGATGTCAGCGAGATCCGCAATGTCACCGCCGAGCTGCTCAGCCGCGGCTATAGCGAAACCGATATCGCCAAACTCTGGGCGGGCAACTTCCTGCGGGTCTGGGACCAGGTGCAAAAAGCCGGTCAACCTGTCGCCACCACCCAACACTGATCAAGGCCTGCCCGCATGAGCAACCGTCGTACCTTTCTCAAGCAGGCCGGCCTGGTCGCCGCAAGCCTGCCGCTGCTGCCTGGCGCCCTGGCTGCAACCTCGTCGCCAGCAGCGCTCACCGGCACGGACAAATGGCGCAGCCTGCGCACGTTGTTCCCGCTGGACCCGGACATCGCCCACTTCGCCAACTTCCTGGTCACCGCCCACCCGCGTCCGGTGCAGGAAGCGATCGACCGCCACCGCGCCGACCTCGACCGCAACCCCGCGGCCCTGATGGACTGGGAAAGCCAGTACGAATGGCAGCGCGAGGACGAAGTGCGTGACTGGGCCGCACGCTACCTGGAAGTCGGCCCGCGGCAGATTGCCCTGACCGGCAGCACCACCGAAGGCCTGGCCATGATCTATGGCGGCCTGCAGGTCGGCGCGAAGCAGGAAATCCTGACCACCGAGCACGAGCATTACTCCACCCACAAGACCCTGGCTTTCCGTACCCAGCGCCAGGGTACGCAGGTGCGCAAGATCCGCCTGTTCGACAACCCCTGGGAGGTGTCCACCGACCAGGTGCTGACCACCCTGGAGCGCAACATCCGCCCCGAGACCCGCGTGCTGGGCATGACCTGGGTGCACTCGAGCAGCGGCGTCAAGCTGCCGGTCGGCGAGATCGGCGAACTGGTGCGCCGTCACAACCGCGACCGCAGCGAGGCCGAGCGCATCCTCTACGTGGTCGATGGCGTGCATGGCTTCGGCGTGGAAAACCAGCGCTTCGCCGACTTCAACTGCGACTATTTCATCGCCGGCACCCACAAGTGGATGTTCGGCCCGCGCGGCACCGGCATCATCTGCGCAGCCTCGACCAGCATGGATCACCTCACCCCCAGCGTCGCCACCTTCTCCCGCGATGAAGACTTCGCCACCATCATGACCCCCGGCGGCTACCACGCCTTCGAATACCGCTGGTCGCTGGGCGAGGCGTTCAAGCTGCACCTGCAACTGGGCAAGGCCGATGTGCAGGCGCGCATCCACCAGCTCAACGCCCGGCTCAAGGAGCGCCTGCTTGAAGATCGTCGCATCGAGCTGGTGACGCCGCGCAGCGCGCAGTTCTCGGCAGGTTTCACCTTCTTCCGTGTGCCCGGCAAAGACCCTGATGCCTTCGCCGCCAAGCTGATCGCCGGCAAGGTGATGTGCGATGCCGTCGAACGCGACGTTGGCCCTGTCATCCGCCTGGCGCCAGGCCTGCTCAACGACGAGCAGCAGATCGACCGGGTCATGAACCTGATTACCCAGCAACTTTGAACAAGGCATCTCCCATGAGCGCACCTCTGCACCGCCTCACCCTGGCCGCCGTGCTGGCCGCCTGCAGCCTGCCGACCCTGGCCGCGCCGCCGTCGGACCAGCCCGGCACAGTGTTCCGCGACTGCGACAAGACCTGCCCGGAAATGGTCGTGCTGCCTGCCGGCACCTTCACCATGGGCACCCCGCCCGACGAAATGGGCCGCCAGGACGACGAAGGTCCACAGCACCCGGTGACATTCGCCAAGCCGTTCGCCATCAGCCGCTTCCAGATCACCGCCGGTGAATGGGCCGACTACCAGAAGGCCACTGGCATCGTCATCGCCGACGGCGACGATCGTCCTGGGCGGCGCTGCACCAACAGCAAGCCCAGCTACCCGCAAGGCCCTCGCCAGCCGGCGGTGTGCATGAGCTACGTCGACATCGAGCGCTATGTCGCCTGGCTGTCGAAGAAGACCGGCAAGCTCTACGCCATGGTCAGCGAAGCCCAGCGCGAATACGCCGCACGCGGCGGCAGCACCGGCATGTTCCCATTCGAGCCGGACGCCAACTTCGAGATCAGCAAGAACGCCAACGTCTACGGCCCCAAGGATGGCTACAGCTTCAGCTCGCCGGTCGGCAGCTTCCCGGCCAACGCCTTCGGCGTATACGACATGCACGGCAATGTCTACGAATGGGTCGCCGACTGTTACCACGACAGCTATTTCGGCGCCCCCGCCGACGGCAGCGCGCGCACCGAGGCGGGCTGCACGCAGATCTCCATCCGTGGCAACGACTGGGGTGAAGCGCCGATCTTCTCGCGTTCGGGCAACCGCAACACCACGGTACGCGAAGACCGTGGCGACTGGCTTGGTTTCCGGGTAGCCCGCGAGCTCTGAGGCGCCACACGGCGGTAAATTCTCCCACCCCCGGCTCGTTCCTATCGGTGTACTTGCGCAGGACTCGGGGCGCCCCACGCGGCGCCCCCACTCGACCATCCAAGGAACCGCAACCATGAGCCAGACCTCTTCGCCCGACAAAATCCACGACCTCATCGGCGTTGGCTTCGGCCCTTCCAACCTGGCACTGGCCATTGCCCTGGAAGAGCTCGCCGAAACCAACGGCCACGCCCTCGACGCGCTGTTCATCGACAAGCAGAGCGACTATCGTTGGCACGGCAATACCCTGGCTACCCAGAGCGAGCTGCAGATTTCCTTCCTCAAGGACCTGGTCTCGCTGCGCAATCCCACCAGCCCCTACAGCTTCGTCAATTACCTGCACCAGAAGCAGCGCCTGGCCGACTTCATCAACTTGGGCACCTTCTACCCTTGCCGCCTGGAGTACAACGACTACCTGCGCTGGGCCGCCGAGCATTTCGCCACCCAGGCGGTTTATGGCGAAGAAGTGCTGCGCATCGAGCCGGAACTGCGTGATGGCCGGGTCGATCACCTGCGCCTGGTCTCGCGTGACCAGCACGGCCAGGAGCACCAGCGCCGGGCCCGCTCGGTGGTGGTCGGCAGCGGCGGCACGCCCAAGGTTCCCGATGCCTTCCGCCCGTTCAAGAACGACCCGCGCGTGTTCCACCACTCCCAGTACCTGAGCGCCCTCCAGCAACTGCCGTGCAACAGCGGCAAGCCCATGCGCATCGCCGTGATCGGCTCGGGCCAGAGCGCCGCCGAGGCCTTCATCGACCTCAACGACAGCTACCCGTCGGTCAAGGTCGACATGATCCTGCGCGCCTCGGCACTCAAGCCTGCCGACGACAGCCCCTTCGTCAATGAAATCTTCGCCCCCGAGTACACCGACCTGGTGTTCAACCAGCCGCACGCCGAACGCGAGAAACTGATCGGCGAGTACCACAACACCAACTACTCGGTGGTCGACGTCGACCTGCTCGAGCGCATCTACGGCATCCTGTATCGCCAGAAAGTCGCCCATCAGTATCGCCATGCCGTGCTGTGCCGCCGCACCATCGAAGCAGTGGTAGACACCGCTGAAGGCATCGAGCTGACCCTGCGCGACCTGGCCACCGATGTCCGCCAGACCCACCGCTACGACGCGGTGATCCTCGCCACCGGCTACGAGCGTCGCTCCCACCGCGACCTGCTGGCTCCGCTGCAGCAGCACCTGAAAGACTTCGAGGTCGACCGCGACTACCGCGCCCTGGCGAGCCCCGAGTTCGGTGCCAGCGTCTACCTGCAAGGCTTCTGCGAAGCCTCGCACGGGCTCAGCGACACCCTGCTGTCGGTGCTGCCGGCACGTGCCGCAGAAATCGGTCAGTCGCTGTATCAGCACCTGGGCAAGCACGCCAGCAACGCCCCGGCCGCACTGCGCATGACCAGCGCCTGAAGACAGGAACCTTCCGATGAGCAAACAACCCCGTGGGGCCGTGCGCGAGCTGCTGACGCTGCTGCGGCCCTTCTGGCCGGTGGTCGCCCTGTCGATAGCCCTGGGCATGGTCGGTGGCTTGAGCGTCACCGCCCTGTTGGCCACCATCAACAACGGGCTGCACACCGAAGGCGGGCTGAGCCAGGGGCTGGTGCTGGGCTTCGTCGGGCTGTGCGCCCTGGCGTTGGTCAGCAGCATCCTCTCCGACATCGGCACCAACCAGGTGGGCCAGCACATCATCGCCAAGCTGCGCAAGGAGCTGGGCGAGAAGGTGCTGGCGGCACCGATCGAACAGATCGAGCGCTTTCGCAGCCACCGCCTGATCCCGGTCCTGACCCACGATGTGGACACCATCAGCGACTTCGCTTTCGCCTTCGCGCCACTGGCGATTTCGCTGACCGTCACCCTGGGCTGCCTGAGCTACCTGGCGATGCTGTCCTGGCCGATGTTCCTGATGATGCTGGCCGCGCTGGCCATCGGCATCGCTATCCAGTCGGTGGCGCAGTCCCGTGGCATTCGCGGGTTCATGGCGGCGCGCGATGCCGAAGACCAGTTGCAGAAGCACTACAGTGCAATCGCCGCCGGTGCCAAGGAGCTGCGTATCCACCGTCCGCGCCGCCAGCGCATGTTCCAGCATGGCATCAGCGATACCGCCGAGCGGATCCGCGATCTGCAGACACGCTCGATCAACACCTTCGTGGTCGCCAAGAGCCTGGGCTCGATGCTGTTCTTCGTGGTCATCGGTCTGGCCCTGGTGCTGCAGTCGCTGTGGCCCAGTGCCGACGCCAGCGTCATGAGCGGTTTCGTGCTGGTGCTGCTGTACATGAAAGGGCCGCTGGAGCACCTGATCAGCACCCTGCCGATCATCGGCCGGGCGCGCATCGCCTTCCAGCGCATTGCCGAGCTGTCGGAGCGTTTCGCCACCCCCGAGCCTCACCTGTTGCTGGCCGACTCCGGACAGGCCGCAGCGCAGGTGCACAGCCTGGAGTTGAGCAATGTCGGCTTTGCCTTCCCGCCGGTCGGTGATGCGCGCCCCTTCACCCTTGGGCCTGTGAACCTGAAGATCGCCCAGGGCGACATCGTGTTCATCGTCGGCGAAAACGGCTGCGGCAAGACCACCCTGATCAAGCTGCTGCTCGGGCTGTATGCCCCACAACAGGGCCAGATCAAGGTCAATGGCAAGGCTGTGGATGCCGAATCGCGGGACGATTACCGCCAGCTGTTCACCACGGTCTTCGCCGACTACTACCTGTTCGACGACCTGGTGCAGGGTGACCAGGCGATTCCCGAGGATGCCAACCAGTACCTGGAGCGCCTGGAAATCGCCCACAAGGTCAAGGTCAGCGACGGCCAGTTCAGCACCACCGACCTGTCCACCGGGCAACGCAAGCGCCTGGCGCTGGTCAATGCCTGGATCGAACAACGCCCGGTGCTGGTCTTCGACGAATGGGCCGCCGACCAGGATCCGACCTTCCGTCGCATCTTCTATACCGAGCTGCTCCCGGACCTCAAGCGCCTGGGCAAGACCATCATCGTGATCTCCCACGATGACCGCTACTTCGACATGGCCGACCAGCTCGTGAGGCTGGAGGCCGGCAAGGTCGTCGAGGAGCTAACACACGCCTGAAAAAAAACAGAACCGGATTTTTCCGGTTCTGCTGTGTTTGTGCGTCTCACTACATGTAATGCAAATCATTATCTACAACATAATCATAGAGTCTGCCAATGCACGTCTTCCCTACCCTTCGCCCGTTGTCAAAGGCCATGCTCGTCCGGCGCCTCATGGCGTCAGGCTTGCCCGCCACCGCTGTCGGCATGATGCTGGCGGCGCCGATGGTTGCCCAGGCCCAGCAAGTGGCCTTCAACATTCCCCAGCAGGCGCTTGGTAGCGCGTTGATTGCGTTCGGGCAGCAGAGCCAGTGGCAACTGCTGTACTCCCCCGACCAGATCAGCGGCCTGCGCAGCAGCGCGGTCAAAGGTTCGCTGGAGCCCGATGCCGCGTTGCGCCAATTGCTCGGCGGCACGGGCCTTGGCTACAGCATCAACGGCACCACAGTGACCATCAGCGGCCGTAGGGAAGGCGGCGCGGTGGAACTGGGGGCGACCAACGTCAACGCCGGCGTACTGGGCGAGACCACCGAAGGCACAGGCTCGTACACCACAGGCTCGATGAGCACGGCGACCAAGTTGCCGACGTCCCTGCGCCACACGCCGCAGTCGGTCACGGTACTGACCCGCCAGCGCATGAACGACCAGAACATGCAGACCCTCGAAGACGTCTCGCTGTATACCCCCGGCCTCACCCTGCGCAAGACCGGCGGTGAACGTCCGACCTTCTATTCGCGCGGCACCTCGGTCGACAACATCATGATCGACGGCTTGCCGGTGGCCTACGACACCGACACCCTCGGCACCTCGATGCTGTCGATGTTCGATCGCGTGGAAGTGGTGCGCGGCGCCTCCGGCCTGATGGTCGGCGCCGGCAACCCGTCGGGTACGCTGAACCTGATCCGCAAGCGGCCGACCGTCGAGCCGCAGATGTCGATCACCACCAGCGCAGGCTCGTGGAACAACTTTCGGACCGAACTCGACGCCAGCAGCAAGCTCAACGACAGCGGCAGCGTACGAGGTCGCGCCGTCGTCGCCCTGCAGGACAAGGACAGCTTCGTCGACGACTACAGCAACAAACGCCAGTTGATGTATGGCATCACCGAATTCGACCTGACTGAGGACACCACCCTCACCCTGGGCGGCTACTACAACCGCGAGGACAACCCTGGCGCCGATTGGTCCGGCCTGCCGACCTTCGCCAACGGCAATTTCCTGCCGATCTCCCGCTCGCACCGCATGAGCCCGTCCTGGACCTACTGGGACAAGAAGAACAAGAGCGTCTTCGCCGAGATCGAGCACCGCTTCGACAACGACTGGAAGCTGCGCCTGAATACCACCTGGCTGCGTGGCGAGATGGACATGCTCGGCACCAGCTTCTATCGCCTCGACCAGGCCGCCGACACGCTGCAGCTCAACGTAGGCCGCTACACCTACGAGCACACCCAGAAGAGCGTCGATGGCTATGTCAGCGGCCCATTCAGCCTGTTCGGTCGCACCCATGAACTGGTGCTCGGTGGCAGCTACCGCCACGACCGCACCGACGACGGCCCTGGCGGCGGCCCGCTGGGCACCTTCGATTACCCGGTCGATCCGCTGTCGTTCGACTTCGGCTCGGTGCCCAAGCCCGAGATCGACTTCAACTGGTCGCGCAAGGGCAAGGTCGAGCAGTCCAGCACCTACGCCACCGTTCGCTTCAACATCCAGGACGACCTCAAGCTGACTCTTGGCTCGCGTCTGGACTGGTATGAATACGAACAGCAGACCCAATCCGGCACCTACGCCTTCGGCAACAGCTCCAAGGCCACCCGCGAGTTCACGCCCTATGCCGGCGTGGTCTACGACCTGAACGACACCTACTCGGTGTACGCCAGCTGGACGCGCATCTTCAAGCCTCAGGAATCCCGCTCGGCCACCGGCTCCATCCTCGATCCGGTCACCGGCAGCAACTACGAGACCGGCATCAAGGGCGAATACTTCGGCGGCGCGCTGAACGTGAGCCTGGCCTACTTCCAGTTGAACCAGGAAAACCTCGCCAAGGCCCTGCCACAGTCGTCCTGCCAGGACCTCTCCGATAGCTGCTACGAGGCGGCGGGCGAAGTCGAGACCAAGGGCGTCGAGCTGGAAGTGCAAGGCATGCTCGCCGAGGGCTGGCAGGCGTCGGTCGGCTACACCTATGCCGCCGCCAAGTACACCAAGGAAACCGGTACTCAACAGAAGGGCGACCGCTTCGACAGCGACACCCCTTACAACCTGTTCAAGGTCAACACCGTTTACCAGTTGCCGGGTGACCTGAACCAGTGGAGCATCGGTGGCGGCTTCCGTACCCAGAGCCGGGCCTACACCAGCTTCGGTGTGCAGCAGGGCGGCTACAGCGTGACCGACCTGATGACCGCCTACCGGATCAACAAGCACTTCACCGTGCAAGGCAACCTGAACAACGTGTTCGACAAACGTTACTACCAGAACATCAGCAACCCGGCCGGGGCCAACATCTTCGGCGATCCGCGCAACTTCACCGTCACCATGAGGTGGACGCTGTAACCCTTGCCACATCGGGCCTGCCAGCCAGGCCCGATGTGCTCTGAGGCCGTCGAAATGCCCGCTGCGCGAAGCAATCACCGGCTATTCATGATTCCAGGTCAAAAGACCTTGCCCCACGCCCCTCTTAATCAACCCCGCTGCAACCTTCAAACTGCTCCCCACTCGAATGGTCGATGTATCCAGGCGCCAATGCCTCTCGATCGACCCCGAATTCCCCCATAGCAGGAGCAGATCCATGAGCATTCCATCCTTCGGCCTCGGCACTTTCCGTCTCACCGGCCAAGCCGTCATCGACTCGGTCAAGTCCGCACTGGAGCTGGGCTACCGTGTCATCGACACCGCACAGATCTACAAGAACGAAGCCGACGTCGGCCAGGCCATCGCCGAAAGCGGTGTGCCTCGTGACGAGCTGTTCATCACCACCAAGATCTGGACCGACAGCTACGCTGCCGACAAGCTGGTCCCCAGCCTGCGCGAGAGCCTGGCCAAGCTGCGCACCGATTATGTCGACCTGACCCTGATCCATTGGCCAGCCCCAGGCAACGGTGTCGAGCTGCGCGAGTTCATGGGCGCCCTGGCCGAAGCCAAGAAACTTGGCCTGACCCGCCAGATCGGCATCTCGAACTTCAACATCGAGTTGACCCGCCAGGCCATCGAGGTGGTCGGCAAGGGCGAGATCGCCACCAACCAGATCGAGCTCAGCCCGTACCTGCAGAACCGCAAGCTCACGGCTTTCCTCAAGGAACAGGGCATCACCGTCACGTCCTACATGACTCTGGCCTATGGCAAGGTGCTCAAGGACCCGGTACTGGCCAAGATCGCTACCAAGCACAAGGCCACGGTGGCCCAGGTCGCCCTGGCGTGGGCCCTGCAGCTTGGCTATGCCGTCATCCCCTCCTCCACCAAGCGCGAGAACCTGGCCAGCAACCTGCTTGCCCGTGACCTGCGCCTGGACGAAGAAGACATGGCGCAGATCGCAGACCTGGAACGCAACGGCCGCGAGGTCAGCCCGGATGGCCTGGCGCCGGCCTGGGACTGATCCCTCACCGCACTTGGGCGTCGACTGCGGTCGACGCCACACCCGACATTCCTGAATTCGCCATAACCCGGAGTTTCCGATGAGCGCGCTTTCCTCTAAACGGGTCCTGTTTGCCCTGGCCATCGGCGCCTTCGGCATCGGCACCACCGAATTCGCCCCCATGGGCCTGCTGCCGGTCATTGCCGAAGGTGTCAACGCCAGCATCCCTACTGCGGGCATGCTGGTCACCGCCTACGCCATTGGCGTGATGGTCGGCGCACCGATCATGACCCTGCTGTTCAGCCGCTTCGGCAAGCGTGCTGCACTGATGATGCTGATGAGCATCTTCACCGTCGGCAACCTGCTGTCGGCACTGTCGCCGGACTACTACACCCTGCTGGCCTCGCGCCTGATCACCAGCCTCAACCACGGTGCTTTCTTCGGCCTGGGTGCGGTGGTCGCGGCCAGTGTGGTGCCCAAGGACAAGCAGGCCAGTGCCATTGCCACCATGTTCATGGGCCTGACCATCGCCAATATCGGCGGCGTCCCGGCCGCCACCTGGATCGGCCAGCAGATCGGCTGGCGCATGGCTTTTGCCGGCACCGCCGTACTCGGCCTGATCGCCATCAGTGCCTTGTGGTACGCCCTGCCCAAGGGCGAGCGCGGCAGCGTGCCCCACGTGCGCAAGGAACTGGCGGTGATCGCCCGCCCCAGCGTGCTGCTGGCGATGGCCACCACCGTGCTCGGCGCAGGCGCCATGTTCACGCTGTACACCTATGTTGCCCCGGTGCTCGCGGAACTGACCGGCGCCTCCAATGCGTTCGTCACACTCGGCCTGGTATTGATCGGTGTCGGTTTCACCATCGGCAACAACCTCGGCGGTCGTCTGGCCGACTGGTCACTGGACGGCGCGGCACGGATCTTCCTCGGCACCTTGGCGGTGATCATGCTGCTCATGCCGCTGGTGCTGGGTAGCCATGTCGGTGCTGCGCTGGCCCTGCTGGTCTGGGGGGTGTTCACCTTCGCCGTGGTACCGCCGCTGCAGATGCGAGTGATGATCGCGGCTGCCGAGGCCCCAGGCCTGGCTTCTTCGATCAACGTGGGCGCGTTCAACCTGGGCAATGCTGTCGGTGCCGCCCTGGGCGGCGCGGTGATCAGCCTCGACCTGGGCTACGCCGCGGTGCCGATGGCCGGCGGTTTGCTGGCGGCGACCGCGCTGCTGCTGGTGTGGCTGGGTGGACGCAACAAGGTGGCGAACGGCACCATCAGCGAAGCGCTGTAAGCGCCGTCCAGGGTTCTTCGGAGGGGAACTACAGGTAATGGGGAAACGCTAAACCGCGTCTTCTGCCAGTCTCCAATAGGCCCTCCCCAAGACCTTCGCCATGACACCGCCTGATGTTTTCCTGCACCGCCAGCGCTATGATGCCCCTCGAGCAGACAGTACCCGAGCATGCCCGTGAAGCGACACTCAGCGCCTATCAGCGCGCCCTGCAGGTGAGCCAGCAGGGCGTGCTGACCACTGACGACGGCGAGTTGGTCAGGGTCAGCGCGGGTACGCAGTTGCAATATCGCACCGAGGAGATCCCGGACTGGTTCTTCGAAGCGTATGTGGACGAGGTCGAGCCCTGAAACGGGTCGGATTATTCCACTTGCCGCAATTATGAACTGCCACCAGCATCGATTCCCTCCGAACACGCTTGAGCCTACGCTTCATCCATCAGGCCACTTCTTCCGGACCTGCACATGAGGAGTACCGCGATGTCCCGCCCACCATTGCCGCCGTTTACCCGCGAAACCGCCATCGAGAAAGTCCGCCTGGCCGAGGATGGCTGGAACAGCCGCGATGCGGCCAAGGTTGCCCTCGCCTACACCCTAGACACCCGCTGGCGTAACCGGGTCGACTTCGCCACCAACCGCGACGAGGCACAGGCCTTCCTGACCCGCAAGTGGAATCGTGAGCACGAATACCGCCTGATCAAGGAGCTCTGGGCCTTCACCGAAAACCGCATCGCCGTGCGCTATGCCTATGAGTACCGCGATGACAGCGGCCAGTGGTACCGCGCCTATGGCAACGAGAACTGGGAGTTCGCCGCCGATGGGCTGATGCAGAACCGCCACGCCAGCATCAATGAAATGCCGATCACCGAAGAGGAACGCCAGTTCCGTTGGCCGCTGGGGCGTCGTCCGGATGACCATCCGGGGCTGAGCAGCTTCGGTTTCTGACCTCGCGAACGCATTCGCCCAGGCCTGTCGTGACAGGCCTGGGCGAAGTGCTTTAACGGTATTCAGCCGTACAGATAGTTGATGTCCTTGAGCGCCAGCGCTGGTACCTGGCCAAGCAGGTAATCACGAAGTTTGCTCATCTGCCGGGCCTTGGGGCTGGCCTTGAGCCAGGTCATGTAGTAACCATCGCCCGTCGCCACGGCCTGCTTGAAGGGTGTGATCAGGCGCCCGGCGGCAAGGTCGGCACTGGCCAGCACCAGATCGACCACCGAAATGCCCAAGCCCTGCTGCGCCGCGGAAATTCCCTGGTCAAGGGTGTCGAACACCTGCCCTTGATCGATGCTGATGTCCAGTGCATCGACCCGCGCCAGCCAACGCCGCCAGTCTCGGCGATCGGACGAGGGATGGAGGAATTCGCAGTTGCGCAGCACCGACAGGTCTGGCTCAGGCTCCTGGAGGTAGTCGGGGTGACAGACCGGGATCAGCCACTCATCGAACAGCTTCAGGCTCTCGACATCGGCAGGGAACTTGCCGCTGCCCAGCAGGATGGCGCAATCGTAGGGCTCGGAATAGAAATCCACCGTGTCGATGTCCATCCAGACGCTCGACAACTGCACGCTACAGCTGTCGTCGATCTTCTTGAAACCATCCAAAGCCTTGAGCAGCCAGCGCACGGTAAGCGTAGAGGCGGCTTTCAGACGCAGGCCGTAACGGTCCTGGCGCAACAAGGCGCACGCATTCTCGATGATCTTGAAACCGACCTTGAGCTCCTGGGCCAGCAACCGACCGTGCTCGGTCAGGCGCAGCTTGGGGCCGCGGCGCTCGAACAGGTCGCAACCGAACATGGCTTCGAGGGTCTTGATGTGATGGCTTACCGCCCCTTGGGTCAAGGCCAGCTCTTCCGCTGCGCGGGTGAAAGAGCCGTAACGAGAAGCCACTTCGAAGGCACGCAAGGCATGCAGGGCTTGAATCCGTTCTGACATCGTCGCCTTCCAAAGCATGAGTGAAACTAATAGTAGGTCATAGTTCCAGGCATTTTACAACCTAGGGAGGTTCTTCGAAAATGCCGGTAAATAACAATTACAGCTAACCAACACGCCGCGATAAGGCAGAAAAACCACTTTATAGAAATTTCCTGGGGAAACCATGTTTACGGGTTATGGAAACTGCTATCGCCTGGATGCGCTAGAGCTGGCCGATGAACATGTTCGGAACAAGCAGCATTGGACGTACAAGACCATAGAGCACTTCAAGGAAATCCTCGGCAACCCTGGCTTTCCCTGCCTCTTCGGACGCAAGGCGGTCGCCGCCGCCACCTGCCACATTCTTTTCGCACGCGCCGATGATCCTGCCAATGACATCGCCCGCGGTCTCGCCGACTATGTCCGCACCATCGCGCCGATCCCGCTCAAGCAGCGCATCGGCAACCCGCTGCTGGTGTTTCTTGAAACCACCGTCGACGGCACATTGGCCGAACAGCAAGCGCTAGCCTGGAAGATCCTCCAGCAGGTCCACGCCCGCGATCCCCAGCCTTGGCCGCAGGATGTGCCCCGTGACCCGCATGACACCCAATGGTCATTCTGCTTTGCCGGCATGCCACTGTTCATCAACATGAGTTTTCCCGCCCATCGCCAGATGAAAAGCCGCAACCTGGGCAACAGCATCGCTTTCGTCATCAATCCACGGGAAAGCTTCGACGAAGTGGCCAGTGCCAGCACCGAAAGTGGCCAGCGCATCCGCGCGCGGATCCGTGAACGGGTTGCGCAGTACAACGACGGGGTAATACCCGACAGCCTGGGTTTCTTCGGCCAGGACGACAACTTCGAATGGAAGCAATATCAACTCCAGGAGATGGGCTCGCTCAAACCCTCGCGCTGCCCCTTCCATGCCACCGCAACGCCTGAAAACCAGATCGAGAACTGAACGTGAATACCGCACTGACTGCTACCTACGCCCTCACCGTCCTGCTGCTGATCGCCACGCCAGGCCCGGTAGTGGCGCTGATCGTCAATACCGCTGCCGCCTCCGGTTCGCGCAAAGCCCTGTTCACCGCCGTCGGCACCAACTGGGCGTCACTGGTGCTGATTGGTGCTGCAGCCTGGATCATCATGACCAGCGCCGCCATCGACAAAGCCTGGCTCAGCGGCATGAGCCTGCTGGGCTGCCTGTTCATTGGCTACATTGCCGTGGGCACGCTGCGCGAAGCCCTGCAGCAGCAACCCCGGGAGCACGCTGCCGAAACGGTCGAAACACCGCGCAGCACTGGCCGAGGCGGCCTGCTGCAAGGTTTCATGGTGGGCATTTCCAATCCCAAGGACATCATCTTCTTCATTGCCTTCTTCCCGCAGTTCATCCAGGTCACTGAATCCTTCGAGAAGAGCATGGTAGTGCTGTCGCTGCTGTGGATCGCCATCGACTTCGCGGTTTTGAGCCTCTACATCTTCGCCATCGGCAAGATCGCCTCGCAGCGCAGCAACCGCCTGATCAGCCTGGCGTCTGGCGTCGCCCTGCTGCTGATCGCCGCGGGGGGGCTGCTCTACAACCTCAAGGAACTGGCCGCCTGAGCCCGCCCGATACCCAGGAGCGCCCATGACACCGATCGACATCACCCCGGACGTGGGCAGCGCCATTCCCCTGCGAGAAGACTACCAGCGCTTCCTGCTGCTGGGCGGACGTCGCGCGCCGCATACCCTATACGTGCATGAGCGTGGCTACCGCTCCGACACCATCAACACCGACGCCCTGGGCCTGCGCTACAGCCACTGTGCCGGCAAGCGCTTTTCACTGGCCGAGCGCGGCGGCGCGGCGCGTATCAACCTGCTGGTGGGCGGCTCTACCGCTCTGGGTATCGGCGCCAGTTCCGATGAACACACCGTGGCGTCCTACCTGTCGATGCTCACCGGCGAGATCTGGTTGAACCTGGCCGGCTGCGGTCTGAACGCGACCCAGGAGCTGCTGATGTTCCTCAGTCATCAGCATCGCCTCGGCCAGATCGGCCATGTCGTGGTCCTCAGTGGCCTCAACACCCTGGCCCAGGAAGGGCTTGGCGAAATCCTCGCAGGCGACCAGGAACCTGAAGGAGCACGGCCGTACCAGCGTTTTCTCAACAGTTTCAACGAAGGCGTGCAAATACCGGCCAAACCCGGGCGGGCCTCGTTTTGGCAGCGCCTGGGGCAAAGTCTCGCGCCCCGTCGTTCGCCACCGTCACCCTGCGCCTGGCCGCTGTCAGCGCCAGAAAAACGCCTGCTTCGTGCCGCCGATTGCATCGGCCGCACCCTGTGCCAATGGGAGCGACTACTGGCCGACAGCCATACCACCCTGACGTTCATCCTTCAGCCACTGCTGCCCTGGTGCCGCGAGCAGTTGCCCGCCAGCGAACATGCCATGCTGTCGGCGCTGGACCGTCAGCCGGGCAACTTCGACCGCTTGCTGGAGGGTGTCTACGACAGTCAATTGCATTCAACCTTCTTCCGGCGCATCAAGAGTCAGGCGCAGACCGTACCCTGCTATGACATGAACGGCATGCTCAGCAGCTCACCGGTATTCAATGAGCATCTGTTCATCGATCGTCTGCATTTCAATGATCTGGGCAACAACGCCTTGGCCAAGGTCATCACCGCAAAGCTGGGGTTGGCCCAGGAAAAGTACGCTAACCGCAAGGTCACGCCTTTCAAGCTCGTCTGACAGCAAACAAAGACTCTTTCGACAGCACCTCGGGATGGCTAGAATGATCCATCACCGCTCCCGGTCGCCCGAGGCAAACGCGTACACGTCATGAACACTCTTGCTGCCCAAACGCTTCTGGTTCGTCTCACCTGGGCGCCAGCCTGCGAGGCCCATTCGTGAGTCGAGCCGTCTTCCTTTCGGGCTTGTTCGCGGCGCTGACGCCGTTTGCCGCCCAGGCGCTCGACGTTCGCATCGATCCCCATGCCGACCTGCTCTACCGCCAGGCATTGCCATTGCTCGAGCAGGCCGACACCGAGGATGACAGCGCCAGCCCACTGCGCACAGCCGATACCAACGATCCGGAGCTCAGCCGCCAGGGCCAGGCGATGGCCCGCACATTGCCAACGGCGGTAGCCTTGCTGGAAAAGTCGGTTGCCTTGGGCCATCCCGTGGCGCAGTACCGTCTGGCGCTGTACTACATGACCTACCTGCCCGCCGGGAAGATTGCCGACGCGGCCTGTCCACTGCTCGAAGCCAGCCTGCGCCAGGGTTTCGCCCCACCAGCGACGGCGATCGCCAACTGGTGTCCGTCCTACAACACCACCCCCGCCTACCGCGAGGCGCTGGAAGCCATTCCGAGCATGGCGACCCTTTACGCCGCCTACTATCCGCAGCCCGCCACTCGCCTGGCTTGCAACCGCAGTCGTCCGCAAGGCCTGGAGCTCCAGTGGGGGCGTCAGCGTGACTACCAGGCGGAGGTCTATCGCCTGCTAGGTGAACTCGACCCACAACGGCGTCAGGCGCTGCTGCAGAAGGCGGTGGAGATCAACGGTTGCGTGGCGGCCCAGCAGCGCCTGACCAGCAATCGCTGACAGCACGGCCGCTCAGCATTCAGCAAGCAAATACCGGGTATTCCAACATTTAATTTGTGGATGCCAGGGCCTCGCCCCTATGCTGTCCGTGCATCCCCTGCGCCGCACCGGCCGGTGCGGTTCACGGCACGGGGAGAGAACAACAAGTCGAGACTGTCCATGTCGAATCACTCCTACTTCGCCCCCCACGGTGGGCACCCGGCTCAAACCGAGCTGCTGACTGACCGTGCCATGTTCACCGAGGCCTATGCCGTCATTCCCAAGGGCGTAATGCGTGACATCGTCACCAGCCACTTGCCGTTCTGGGACAAGATGCGCATGTGGGTCATCGCTCGCCCGCTGACCGGCTTTGCCGAAACCTTCTCGCAGTACATCGTCGAAGTCGCCCCTGAGGGCGGCAGCGAACGCCCTGAGCTGGACCCTAATGCCGAAGCCGTGGTGTTCGTCGTCGAAGGTGAGATCGACATCACTGTCGAAGGCAAGCACCACACCCTAGTGCCTGGCGGCTATGCCTTCCTCGCGCCAGGGGCCGAGTGGAGCCTGCGCAACAACAGCAAGGCCAACGTCACGTTCCATTGGCTGCGCAAGCACTACCAGAAGGTCGAAGGCCTGGCGGTTCCAGAATCGTTCGTCACCCACCGCGATAACGCCACGGTCATCGAGATGCCGGGCACCGAAGGACGCTGGGTCACCACCCGCTTCGTCGATATGGCCGACATGCGTCACGACATGCACGTCAACATCGTGACCTTCCAGCCAGGCGGCGTGATTCCGTTTGCCGAAACCCACGTCATGGAACACGGCCTGTATGTGCTCGAAGGCAAGGCGGTATATCGCCTCAACCAGGACTGGGTGGAAGTCGAAGCCGGTGACTTCATGTGGCTGCGTGCGTTCTGCCCGCAAGCCTGCTATTCGGGTGGTCCCGGTCCGTTCAGCTACCTGCTGTACAAGGACGTGAACCGCCACGTGCACCTGACGCTCAATCCGCAGCGCTGAGGCGCCCGCCTGCATCAACCGATCGGGGTCGGCCACGGCCCTGATCGGCGCAACACCATCTTCATGATCGTTCTGCCTGTTCCCGCGCATACTACGGTGATCCCCAGTGTGGAGCCCGAACATGCCGCAGCTCCTGTCCCGACTTCACCTCGCCCTGCTCTGCGCACTCCTGCTGCCGACGCTTGCGTTGTCTGCCGACAACTGGCGCCTCGCCCATCAGGAAAGCGGCATCGACATTTATCTTGGCGACGTCCAGGGCTCCCCCTACCAGCAATTTCGCGGCGTTGTCCGGATCAAGGCCAGTGTTCGCACCCTGAGCGACCTTCAGGAAAACCTGCGTGTCGCCTGCAAATGGTTGTATGCCTGCGCACAGATGCGCCTGCTGGAGGTCGATGGCGACAGTACCTGGGTCTACCTCACCACCGAGCTGCCTTGGCCCGCGCAACCGCGGGACATGGTCCTGCGCGTACGCACCGAGCGGCTGGACGACGGCTCGCTGGTTCGCAGGCTCAGCGCTGACCCGGAAAAGGTGCCCGAGGCCCCTGGCTTCATTCGCGTGCGCCAATTGCAAGGTGAGTGGATCATGCACCCACTGGCCGAACGCGATACCCAGGTCACCTATCGCCTGCAAGCCGATCCCGCTGGCGATGTACCGGGCTGGCTGGCCAATCGCTTTGTGGTCGACGCGCCAATGGTCACGCTCAGAACGCTGAGAGCGGTAGCCGAACGTCAACCCTGACGCTCAGTAGCCAAAGGGGTTTTAGGAGCACTCCTACACGCAATTCGGAGCGTCTCACCCTCTCACCCAAGCCTTGATGCCCTACCCTGTGAACCTCCACAACAAGGAGGTGCCATGCGCGCATTTGTTTTCAGTTGCTTGATGCTGCTGGTTGCAGCATCCGCCACGGCCAAGAAGCAACCACAGGCTCTGACCCCTGTCCACCTGGGCGTCGGTGGCCAGGCGGTCATTTATAACCTGCCGCTGACAGTCGCACTGGAGCAGGGTTATTTCCGCGATGAAGGCCTCGATGTGAAAGTCATCGACTTCACCGGTGGCGGCAAGGCGGCGCAAGCGCTGGTGGCCGATGCCGTACAGGTGGTCAGCGGTGCCTACGAGCACACCTTGCGTCTGCAGGCTCGCGGCCAGGCACTTCAGGCGTTCGTGCTGGCAAGCGAGACCCCCCAGCTCGCCATGGGCATCTCCTCCAAAACTCTGTCGAATTATCGGTCGATCGCAGACCTGCGAGGCAAGACCATCGGCATCAGTGCGCCCGGCTCCTCAACCCAGATGCTCGCCAACCGCGTGCTGGCACAGGGAGGGCTCAGCCCCGAGGACGTTGCATTTGCCACCGTTGGCACCGGCGCGACAGCCGTGCAGGCGATGCTGAGCGGCAAGATCGACGCACTGGCCAACGCCGAACCCTTGATCAGCCTGCTGGAACAACAACAGGCAATACGCCTGATCGCAGATGCGCGCACGCCAGCCGGCACCGCAGCCCTGTTCGGCGGCCCCATGCCGGCGAACACCCTCTATGCCAAAAGCACCTATATCCAGAACAACCCACAGACCATCCAAGCCCTGACCAATGCCATGCTCAAGGCACTGACCTGGCTACACGACGCCACGGATGCCGAAGTCGCCGAACTGGTGCCAACACCCTACCTGATGGGCGACGCGGCGCTTTATCGCCAGGCGTTTCGAAACATCCAGTCATCCCTCAGCGTAAACGGCCGCTTCCCTGAAGAGGGGGCGCGCAACGCCTTGCAGGCACTGCAGAGTTTCGACCCGATCATGGCCGAACGCCAGATCGACCTCCAGGCAACCTGGACCAATCAATTCGTTGATCAAGCCTTGCAACCATGACATCCACCCTCGCTCTGGAAATGCTCGACGTGGAAGCCCGCCACGATCGCTTGCTGGCATTGGCACGGGTCGATCTCACTGTACGTGAAGGTGAGTTCGTCTGCGTGCTTGGCCCTACCGGTTGCGGCAAATCGACCCTGCTCGACCTCGCCGCAGGGCTCAAACCGGCCCACGGCGGGCAGATCCGCTGCCATGGAAAACCCTTGCTCGGGTTGAACCGCCACGCCTCCTACATGTTTCAACACGATGCGCTGTTGCCGTGGCGCACGGCGCTCGACAATGTGAGCCTCCCCCTGCAACTGCGCGGCTTGGACAAGCGACACGCCAACCAGCAAGCCGCTCAATGGTTGAGGCGGGTCGGGCTGACCGACGTTCCCGATCACTACCCTCATCAATTGTCCGGCGGCATGCGCAAACGTGTTGCCCTAGCCCAGGCGCTGATCCACAACGCTTCGCTGCTGCTCATGGATGAGCCTTTCGCTGCGCTGGATGCGCAAACGCGCCAAGCCATGCAGCAATTGTTGCTCGAATTGTGGGGCGAACGACGCAAATCGGTGCTATTCGTCACCCATGATCTCGACGAAGCCATCACCCTCGCTGACCGCGTCCTGGTATTCAACGCCGGCCCCTCATCCCGGTGCATCGAAGAAATTCGAATTCCCCTGCCACGCCCACGCGACACGTTGTCACTACGCAAGGATCCCGAGTCCGCAGCCCTGTACCAGCGTCTCTGGCACGCGCTGGGGCACCTGCCTCCCACCCCCACAAACGACCGAGGCTGACATGTCGTGGACCAACCTATGGCTACTGCGCGCCGCCCTGCTGCTCGCAATGCTTTCACTCTGGTCGTGGTTGGCTGCCGACGACGATCTGGCGTTCTTTGTCGGTCACCCCCACGCAGTTCTGCAGCAACTCTGGCGCTGGTTGAGCACTGGCAACGGCTCGTTGGAGCTGTACTGGCGGGACCACCTGCTGACTACACTGAATTTTCCCGGCACGCTCTACCCTCACCTGCTGATCACACTGACCGAAACGATATTGGCTTTTTTGCTCGGACTCGCCTCAGGCTTGGCAGTCGGCCTCTGGTTAGGGCTGACCCCCACGCTGGCACGGGTATTGTCACCGTTCATCAAGGCCGCCAATGCGGTCCCCAGGTTGGTGCTGGCGCCCTTGCTGGTGATGTGGTTGGGGCTGGGCATCGCCTCGAAAGTCGCGCTGGGTATCACGCTGGTATTCTTTGCGGTGTTCTTCAATGTCTACCAGGGTGTGCGCGAGGTAAGCCCTGCATTGTTGGCTAACGTGAGACTGCTTGGCGCCAACCGTTGGCAACTGGTTCGTATCGTGTATCTGCCTGCCGCCCTAGGTTGGGTGTTTTCCAGCCTGAACACCGTCATCGGCCTGGCGTTCGTTGGGGTCGTGGTGGGTGAATACCTGGGATCGACTCGCGGAATCGGCTACCTCATCCTGCAAGCCGAGGCCACCTTCGATGTCAACACCGTGTTGGCGGGCATCATCGTTCTCACATGCTGTGCCCTGCTCTTCGATGTCTTGCTCGCCGGCCTGGAACGGCGTCTGTCAGCCTGGCGCCAGCAGCCGGACGATGAACCTGGACGGCGGTAGAAAATACCAATGGAACACCGCCCGGCCGCCGCCCTCAACATGCTTAGGTCCTTCGGAGAATTCCCCATGCAATCACTCTTTGGTGCGTATGATCACCGGACGCGCAGGCAACAGCCATGAAGATGCCCGGCCGCGCGCCCAGCAGTTGCCTGCAGCTCGACTATGTTCGCGACACGCTGTTCGGCCCGGTGGCACAGAGTGTCGAATGTCACGCTCAGCTCGCCGCTCTTGATCTACAAGGGCGTCCCGCGCTGCGCTTGCACATACACCCGCCACTTCCCGACAAGGTTGAACGTGCCCATAGCGTTACCTTCGCGTGGGAGGGACGCCGATATCGGGGGATAGTGCGGGACCGGGGCAAATGCGGCGATGGTGGTTTGAATCTGCTGCTTGAGCTGCAGTGATTCGGTCAACGGCCGGTAGCGCGCTAGAACGCTACCTTCTGCGTAGTCAGTTTGACGTCAGGGCCACGCCCTGCTCGTTGCCCCTCACGCAACTGCCAGACCAAGGCTACCAGGTCACGACAACTGTTCAGGCTGGCCAGCGGTATTCCAGTCAGCGTGTAACCCTCTTCAAGGCTCTCACCACGCCCCACGCGGATGGTCAGGTTGACGCCATCCGGGCTGCTCACCTCGCAACGATCGGGCAGACAGGCCTGCTCGATCATCTGACGCATTTCCAGCATCGAAACGCCGATCAACGACATGTCATGACCCTCTCTTCAATATTGGCCTGTGATGTAAAAGCCCTATCCACTCTAGCGAGTGAAACCGTTGCACGATGGCCCGTTCAATCGGTTACCTGGGCGATGCGACAAACGGCGGTAAAACTACCGTTCGTCGTGTTCGACGAAGATGGCGCAAACTTTATCGGCCGTCTCGATTTCACAACATCAAGCCATGGACCGTCGTGTTGCGCGTTGCGCTGAGGAATCGGGTAGCGATGATTGATGCAAAACTTTTCGTGATCGACTATGCGCTGCATGGCCAGCACAAGTCATTCATCATTCGCGCCGAGCGCATGGATAATGCCGAAGCGTGGCACTGGGCAAGCTGCGATGCCGGTGTTGGCAAGATCGGGCGCTATGGCCGAGAGAAGATCAAGAAAGTCAGCAGACCCATGGCCGAGCGCTATGGCATCAGCGAGGTAAGCTGGCGCGCTTCTGGCTGAAGGCTCCGGCTACCCCGCGTGGTGTGCTGTCAAGACGGCACCATCTGCCCAAAACGCCCTGCATGGAAGTCGTCGAATGCTTCGGCAATTTCAGCCTGGGTGTTCATTACGAAGGGGCCATAACCCACGATCGGCTCATCGATCGGCTCGCCACTGAGCAGCAATAGCGTGGCGTCCTCCAATGCAGTGACCCTGGCATGCTCACCCTCGCGCTCCAGCAACACCAGGCTGGCTGGACTGACGTCCTGCTGGTCGTTTACCTGTATCGACCCATGCAGTACGACCAGTGCGGCATTCCGCTCCTCGGCAATCGGTAATTGCAGCGTTGCCCCAGCGTTCATACGCACATCCCACACATCCATGGGCGTGAACGTCCGGGCAGGCCCCCGATGCCCCTGGTAATCACCTGCGATCACCCGCAGGCTGCCGACACCCTCGTCGAGCGCTACCTGTGGAATCTCGGCATCCAGCAGCGTCTGGTACCCCGCCGGGCTGAGTTTGTCACGTGCAGGCAGGTTGACCCACAGTTGCACCATCTCAAGGACGCCACCGCTGCGAGCAAAGGCCGGGGAATGAAATTCCTCATGAATGATGCCATTGGCTGCGGTCATCCACTGCACGTCGCCAGGACCGATCAAGCCACCGGCGCCAGTGGAGTCGCGGTGTTCGAGTTCACCCTGATAGACGATGGTCACGGTCTCGAAGCCGCGATGTGGATGCTGGCCAACCCCGCGACGGGCGTCGGTCGGTGTGAATGTATGAGGGCCGGCGTAGTCCAGCATCAGAAACGGGCTGATATGGCGTGCGAGCTGGTCGTAGGTGAAGAGGCTGCGCACGGGGAAACCATCCCCTACCCAATGGGCATGGGGGCTACGGTAAATACCCAGGATCTTTTTCATGAGATATCTCCTCTCTTGGCTGGCGAACATTCTACCGATGAAAACAATCGTGAATTAGGCGGGCAAAATAGCCTTATTCGTCTCATATGCAGGACAGTCTCCCTCTAAACCCCACGACACTAAGGCTTGCCTGGCCCCGTTGCATTTAACCGCCAGCTGCCCCAAGCTCACTCCCTCCTGACCCCCGGTACCGCTAATGCCCAAACGTCGCCGCTATCTGATCGCACTGCTGCTCGTCCTGGCGATCCCGGGGGTGATCGGTTACTTGTGGCGCGACCAGAAACCAGAGCCCTCCAGCCAGCCGCCACAGAGCTACGCCAAGGCGCTGCGCCAGGCCCACGAAGGTCTTCCGGGTGCGGCACGGGTGCTGTACCAACAGTTGCAACGCGATGACCTGCCACCTATCAGGCGTGCTGCGCTCTACGCCGAACTGCCTCACTACCCCTCCCCACAGGCGCTGAAATTGGCCCAGCAGGATCTCGACCATGGTGCCCCCCTGGTACGTCGTGCGGCGATCACCAGCATCCGGCGCCTGCTCCCACCCGCCCAACGCAGCCTGGTCCTCGGCCCTTTGCTGGAGGATGACGACCAGAGCGTACGGTTCGCCGTGGTGGATGCACTACTGGGCCTCGACCCCGATGCCATCGGCCTGTACTTCCGACCGCTGCAGGCAGCCCTTGAGCAATATCAGCAAGCACTCGAACAACAGCCCGACGATGCCGAGGCACAAGTCCACCTGGCGCGCCTGTACCTTCATGAACAGGACTATCCGCAGGCCGAAGCAGCCCTTCAGCGCAGCCTGGCTCTGGCGCCGCAGGATCTGGAGGCGCTGGCAACGCAGGTACGATTGCTGGAACGGCAAGGCCAGCACGACGCCTCCCGCGAGGTGTTGGGCAAAGCCTTGGCCCTGCGCCCTGACTCCGCGTTTCTGCAATATGAGCTGGGTCTCTGGCTCAGCCGCCACGATCAACGGGAATATGCCTTGCTGGCTTTTTCCCGTGCCGTGGAGTTGGAACCGGACAACGCCGACTATCGCTACACGCTGGCCGTCACCCTGCATGACCTTGAGCAAGTCGAAGCAGCGCAGAAGCAACTGGAAACCCTGCTCGATCGCCAGCCCGCCAATCGCCGTGCACGGGTGTTGCTGATTCGCTACTGGAAGGAAACTGGCCAATTGCAGAACGTACAAGTCTTGCTGGCCGAACTTGAGCGACAGAATCCAGACGACCCCTATTTGCAACAAGGTTTGTAGAACTCGCTTGAACCCTGACAGAACCCTGGTGGTCCAGTGGGTAGTAGCTCGCTGAATGCTCGGCTATTTCCGGCCGGGCGACTGCCATGGGAGATTTGTCTTGTCCGGTTCGTTGTCGTTGGACGAACGCACCCTCATCCTCGCACCCGAGCAGGTTGCAGCGACCGCTGCCAAACTGTTGTCTGGAAGCGGTATCGCGTGCCTGTGCACAGGCGACAAGGACCGTTTCGGCCTATGGCTGGCCGAGGGTGTCGCCGTGGTAATCGTCGACCTGCAGACCTTGACCGATGACCCGCAGTCGCCCCTGCACCGGTTCATCGATGAGCAACCGGAGTGGTCAGATCTGCCGGTATTGCTGCTGAACACCCACGCGACGACCGACAATGGTTCGATGCCTCAACGGTTGGGCAACCTGTCGCACCTGAGCTACCCCTTCGATGAACAACAACTGCTGGATGCGGCGAACCAGGCCCTGCGCGCTCGACGTCGTCAGTACATGGCGCGCAATGCGCTGAGCGCGCTGCGCGAGCGCCTGGACAGTCAACAGGCTGACGGCCAGGCCCGGCACCAGACACGCAAGATGGAAGCCATCGGTCAGTTGGCAGGCGGCGTTGCCCATGACTTCAATAACCTGCTGACCAGCATTGGTGGCAGCTTTGAATTGATCGACAGGCGTCTGCAGCAAGGGCGTACCGAAGGGCTCGACAAAGTCCTGCGCATGGGCCAGGACGCCGTAGCCCGCGCAGCAATGCTGACCCACAGGCTACTGGCTTTTTCTTCCCGTCAATCGCTGCAGAGCCAAGCAGTGGACCTGCATGCCTTGCTGCAGCCTGCGCGGCTGCAGGCGACACTGGGCAACTCGGTGAAACTATCCTTGCGCATGGCGGACGCACTCTGGCCAGTCCAGGCAGACGACAAGCAGTTGCGCGAATCGTTGGACAACCTGCTGGTCAACGCCCGTGAAGCCATGCCCAGTGGTGGGCATTTGTCCATCGAAGCCCGCAATCAGCATATCGACGCGGAACAGTTTGAGGGCGCGGGCCTGAGCAGTGGTGACTACCTGCAACTGACCTTCAGCGACACTGGCCAGGGCATGTCACACGCCACCCTGGAACATGCCTTCGAACCCTTTTTCAGTACCAAGCCTGTGGGCCAGGGCATAGGCCTGGGCTTGTCGATGGTCTACGGATTCAGCAAGCAGTCCCACGGCCATGTCACGATGGAAAGCCAGATTGGCCAGGGCACACGGGTCGATCTCTACCTGCCACGCTGCCTGAGCACCCCACCGCAGGCCTTGGAAGTTGCAAGCACGCCCATCGCAGGAAGCTGCCGCGAGGTGCTGATCGTGGAGGACGACCGCGAAGTGCGCGAGCTGCTCTGCCAAGCGCTGCGCGATGACGGTTTTCCATGCCAGAGCGCCTGCGACGCTACGCAGGCGCTGAATCTTTTGCGCTCTTCACAGCCCATTGCGCTGCTTATCAGCGATGTCGGGCTGCCAGGCATGAATGGCCGACAGCTGGCCGAGATTGCCCGCGCACTACGCCCGAGCCTGCCGGTCCTGTTCATTACCGGCTACGCGGAAACGGCCATGTCCCGCGAGGGCTTCCTCGACCCAGGCATGCAATTGATCTGCAAACCCTTCGAGTTGCACCAACTGAGCCAGCGCGTAGCGCAGATGCTCGGCGAGGCATGATCGCCGTCACGGCTCAAGCATCCGCTGAACCTGGACCGCGAGGCTCTCGAGCGAGAATGGCTTGAGCATCAGTGCTGTTCCCGGCTGGTCGAGAAGGCTGCGCTCGATGGGCTGCGCGGTATAGCCGGTAATGAACAGGATTTTCTGCAGGGGTTTGGCCTGGCGAATCGTCTTGCCCACCTGGCGTCCGCTCATACCACCCGGCAACCCGATATCCGTGATCACCAGATCGAAGAGACCACCCTCACGATAGCGCTCCAATGCCATACCGGCATCGCCGGCTTCGGTGACGTCAAAGCCATGTTCTACCAGCACCTCCTTCATCAAGGCCCGCAAATTGACCTCGTCATCGACCAACAGTATTCGCTCACTCCTGCCACGCTTCAACACAGGCGCCTCCACCCCTTCACTGACCACCGGCAACTCGCCTGGGTGGCGCGGGAACAGAAGGGTAACCTGGGTGCCTTTCCCTGGCATCGACTGGATCCACACATAGCCCCCAGACTGGCGGGCAAACCCATAGATCATCTGCAGCCCGAGCCCGGCGCCACGACCTTTGGGCTTAGTAGTGAAGAACGGCTCGAACGCACGGCTTACGACGTCTGCGGGCATACCCTGCCCCTCGTCTTCGACATGAATGGCGACATAATCCCCAGCTGGGATGCTTTCACCGTGCTTATCCCCACTCACAAATCGTTCGTTGGCCGTCCGGATGGTCAGGCGACCCCGTTCAACGACCGCATCCTGGGCATTGCTGCACAGATTGAGAATCGCGACTTCCAACTGCCCAGGATCCACCTGCACTGGCCAGGGCGCGAGATCCAGTTGCCAGTTCAGTACGAACTCGGGCCCGAGTGCCTGATGAATCAATGGTTCAAGGCCGCGCAACAGGCTATTCACATCGAGTAGACGCGGCTGCAGTGGCTGGCTGCTGGAAAATGCCAATAGCCGATGGGTCAACGCCATCGCACGCTGTACCGAATCCCGCGCCACATGCACGTACTCGTCGATGCGCTCCAGGCGCCCCTGGCCCAAGCGGCGCTGGAGCAACTCCAGGCTACCGCCAATGCCCGCCAACAAGTTATTCATCTCGTGCGCCATGCCGCCTGCCAATTGGCCAACGGTTTCCATTCGTTGACTATCGCGCAGCAGGTTCTCGGCCTCGCGCAAGATCGTCGTGCGCTCTTCGGTAATATCCCGCCCTACCGCAATCAGTACATCACCCTCGGGCCGCGCACTCCAACTCATCCAACGGTAGTACCCATCCTTGTGCCTGAGCCGCGATTCCACCTGTTCGACGACCTCGCCAAGCAGCAGCTCATTGATCGCCAGCCGGACCTCCGCACGATCAGCGGGATGGACAAAATCGACGACCGTGATCGCGCTCAATGACTGCTGGTCCCATCCCAACACGCGACGCCACGCGTCGTTCGCGGCCAGCAGTTCAAGATCGCGGCTGACGATGATCATCGCATCCCGTGAAAAGCGCCAGAGATAGTCGCTATTGGGCAGATGACATCCGATCTGTTGCTGGAAGCCCTGCGCCAGTTCACGCCACTGGCGGATTTGCTCCACGCTGGCGGTGGTATTGATCGCTGTGTGCAAAATCCCGGCGACCACGCCTTGCTCATCATGCAGGGGGGCGTAGCCGAACGCGAACCAGGCATAGTCACCGTTCTCCCGATAACGCACCTGGAGGGGGGATTCGTCGACAAAGCTGGCGCGCCCGTCCAGTGCCTGGAACACCCGTGGGCCAATGCGTTCCCATTCGACCTGCCACAGCTGATCGAAGCGCACGCCCACCTGGGACTGGTCGTCAGCCAGCAATGCCAGGTAGTTCTGGCTGGGAATCAGGGTCAGTTCCTTACCCCAGGCCAGCGCACAGGGAAACGGCGACAACAGCATGATATCCACCGCGATGCGCAGCGAGGGAGGCCATTGCGATAGTGCCCCCAACGGTGTGCTGCCCCAGTCGAAGCGGAGAATATGCTCAGCGCGCACCTCGACCGAAGACGACGGAGGAACCAGATGAATGACTTGTGTGGCGCTCCTTTGCGCCTGTTCGTCAGCAGCCAAGAACAATGCTCCTGGCAGACAGGGTTTCCGAATCCATGGCAACTCCTGAAGATCATGAAGTATCTGAAGGCTAGCACATCGCTATATAGGCCGCCCCGAACACGATTCTGCTGATCAGTCTGCGCTTGTACCTGTCATCAGGTCTGTTTCACAAGCGCTGGCCACTGACCAAGTGGTCTAGCGACTACATCAGGCGTAATCAATCGCACAGATAAGAGATGGTTTGTGCCTATCCGTTCACGACATGACTTACAGCGCCACCAAGGGGCCCAGAGCAAGCTTCTCCCTACATCAAAGCGATAGGGAGAAGTTCGATGAGCATATCCAGGCATCTGAGCCACCGCATGACAAATCTCATGGTCTCCATGCTGATCGGCACAGCCCCTGTGATCTCGGGTTTGGTGGTCATGGACTACCAATTTAACAAACAGCTCGAGGAAAACGCGAAGGTATCCATCGAAGAAGCAGTGTTCGCTATCGATCGTGTCTTCGATAGCCTGCATCGCGCGGCACTGCACGCGCAGCCGCTGGGCACCCGGCCATGCAAGGAGGTTCAACAGGAACTGGAAAGCCAGGCCAGACGCAACCCGCGGGTTCACTCGTTGGTGCTGACCCGCAACGATGCCGGGTTTTGCAGCAGCCTGGGCACAAAACCCTTGCACACGCCTCGCTTCGCGAAGGGCGAATACCTGCGACTCAACATGAATTCACCGACCATCCCCAATGGTGTACTCGTGGAGTACCGCTTGGTCGCCGACACCCATGCGGTAATCGCCAGCACCTACGGGCTTGAACTGCGTAACGAACTGCGCGGCTTCAAGGACGGGCTTGTATTGCTGCTGGAGTTTGGCGGCCTCTACCTCTGGGCCGAAGGTGACAGCCGTGACGCAGGACGCCCCTCGCTGTCGGAGTTCCCCCAGAACGGGGGCTCGGAAAAGTACGGTTACATGATCAGAGCAGGTTACCCCGCCGGTTTTACCGCTCGTGAGGCACGACAGGTCAAGACAAATATCATGCCGTCCCTTGTGCTCATCGGCCTGTTCACCTCGGTGCTCGTACTCTGGAGCCTCTTGCGTAACCGGAACCCAGTCAAATAAGGCGTTGCCGGTCATTGACCGGTAACGCCCTGTTCTCAAGGCTTATTCGACGTTCAGCACACCGCGCCGGACCTGGTCGCGCTCGATGGACTCGAATAGAGCCTTGAAATTACCTTCGCCAAAGCCATCGTCACCTTTGCGCTGGATGAATTCGAAGAACACCGGCCCCAGCAGGGTCTCCGAGAAGATCTGCAACAACAGGCGCTTGTCGCCTGGCGCGGACGCACCATCGAGCAGAATACCCCGAGCCTGCAACTGGTCGACCGGCTCGCCGTGCCCCGGCAGGCGCTCTTCGAGCATCTCGTAGTAAGTTTGTGGCGGCGGGGTCATGAAGCGTGTGCCGATGGCCTTCAGGGCATCCCAGGTCTTGAGCAGGTCGTCGGTGAGGAAGGCTACGTGCTGAATGCCTTCGCCGTTGAACTGCATCAGGAACTCTTCGATCTGGCCCGATCCCTTCGACGATTCCTCGTTCAGCGGAATACGGATCATGCCGTCCGGCGCAGTCATGGCACGTGAGGTCAACCCGGTGTACTCGCCCTTGATGTCGAAGTAGCGGATCTCGCGGAAGTTGAACAGCTTCTCGTAGAAGCCAGCCCAATAGCTCATTCGCCCGCGGTAGACGTTGTGCGTGAGGTGATCGATAATCTTCAGCCCCGCGCCTGCCGGATTGCGGTCGATGCCTTCGATAAAGTTGAAGTCGATGTCATAGATCGAGCTGCCTTCCTCGAAGCGGTCGATCAGGTACAGCGGCGCACCGCCGATACCCTTGATCGCTGGCAGCCGCAGCTCCATCGGGCCGGTTTCGATTTCCACCGGCTGGGCCCCCAGCTCCAGTGCACGGGCATAGGCTTCATGCGCATTGCGCACGCGGAATGCCATGCCGCAGACGGACGGGCCATGCTCGGCAGCAAAGTACGAAGCGATGCTCTTGGGTTCGTTGTTCAGGATCAGGTTGATGCCACCCTGGCGATAAAGGTGGACATCCTTGGAGCGGTGAGTCGCCACCTTGGT
This sequence comes from Pseudomonas sp. RW10S2, assembly GCF_014268985.1. NCBI lineage: Bacteria > Pseudomonadati > Pseudomonadota > Gammaproteobacteria > Pseudomonadales > Pseudomonadaceae > Pseudomonas > Pseudomonas sp. RW10S2. The sequence continues at coordinate 55,193 of NZ_JABWRO010000005.1, forward strand.
GAAGCCCAGTGCCTGGAATACCGGCTCCAGCACACCAGGCGTGGGCGAAGCGAACTCGATGAACTCAAAGCCCATCAGGCCCATCGGGTTGTCGAAGATATCAGCCATGTTCGTGTCCTCATCTACAGCAGAAAAAACGGTGTCAAACGCTTGGGATGTCGGACAGACAAGGTGGTGAGCAGGGAATACCCCTCACGCTGCGGGAGAGAAAATCGCCAAAGAGCAGCTTGAACCCGTGATATGCCATATGAACCTGGTCTCGGCTGGGTCGGCCTCCCAGGAGGGGAAGACCTTATTCTTGTATTCGTAAACTGATTCTACAGGGCGTAATTTCCTTTGTCGCGCTTTAGTTCGGCAATGTGCCGAAGGTCCGAGCTATCCTTGTGCTACCACCAGCCATTCAAGTCTAGACCCGCATGCCTCTTACGGTTAAACGCTCTGCCCGCTGGAGCTGGCGCAGTCTGCTGCCCTGGGCCGTCGGCGCACTGCCAATGCTGTGCGGCCTGGCGATCATGCACTGGCAGATCGAACGCGACCTGCGAGAGAACAGCCAGGCTACCGTGCAGCAGGTCGTCAGCCACATGGGGCGTATCCTGGGCGGGCTCTCCACGGCAGCACAAGCACTGTTGCCTCTGGCTGGACGCCCTTGTAGCGAAGTCACACTGGCCCTGCGCGAGCAAGTGACACGCAATGCGTTCGTGCGCTCAACCAACCTGTTCGACCACGACACCCTGTATTGCTCCTCGCTGTTCGGCGATTACGACGAACCGGTCAACACCCTCGACTACACTGAGGGCCAGCTATGGCTGATGGATGGCAACTCGGTCACGCCGGGCCATCCGCTGTTGGTGTATCGCACCGGTCAAGAGGGCCGCGGCGCCATCGTAACGCTCGACGGCGACCACCTGCTGACGGCCCTGCGCCTGATCGCCGATGACGAAACCCTGCAGATTCAGATCGGCAAGCATTGGTTGAGCGCCGATGGCCTGGTCCATACCGGCGTCCCCCCAACAGCCCCCAGCGCACCAGTCTCTCAACATTCGGTGCGCTACCCGTTCAGCGTCCATGGAGGCTACGGCCCGGACAAACCGATGGAAGTGCTGCGCAGCCAGTACCCGGCGCTGCTCAGTCTTCTATTGGTCATCGGTGTACTTATCGGTCTGGCCTGTCGCTGGCAACTGCGACGCGCCTCGTCGTCAAGGGCCGAGTTGAACCGGGCGCTGGAGGCGAACGAGTTCATCCCATACTTTCAGCCGGTGGTGCGCAAGGGTGACTACCGCTGGGCCGGTGCCGAAGTGTTGATGCGCTGGCAACATCCGCACGAAGGATTGGTACGCCCCGATCTGTTCATCCCCTACGCCGAGCACAGTGGGCAGATCGTGCCCATGACCCGTGCCCTGATGCTGCTTACCGCCCAAGGCCTGGCGCCCTATTCGGCGCTGATGGAGGACGGCTTCCACATTGGCATCAACATCACCGCCGACCACTGTCGCGACCTGCGACTGCTTGACGATTGCCGCACCTTTCTCCAGCATTTTCCACCTGGCCGGGTGGTCCTGACCCTGGAGCTGACCGAGCGCAAATTGATCGAAGCGACGCCGATCACCTTGGAGCTGTTCGAAAAGCTCCACCAGATGGGCGTGATGATTGCCCTGGACGACTTCGGCACCGGCCAGTCCAGCCTCAACTACCTGCGCCAGTTCAAGATCGACTACCTGAAGATCGACCAGAGTTTCGTCGCCATGATCGGCAGCGATGCGCTGTCGCAGCACATCCTCGACACCATCATCGAACTGTCGACCAAGCTGGGGCTCGGCATGGTCGCCGAGGGCGTGGAAACCGACGTTCAGCGTGATTACCTGGCGCGCCACCAGGTGGACTTCCAACAGGGCTACCTGTATGCCCGGCCAATGCCGCTGGAAGAATTCCTGAAGGCGCTCGCTGCACAGCCCGCCAGCTTGCGGTTGCCCCAGGGCGTGCCCCCTGAGATCATGCCCGGCTGATTCGTCCGCTCACCTTCTGCAACCGAGGCTTTCGTGTCAAAAGGCATCATCTCGTCTGTCATGGCATCCTGTCTGTTCGCCGTGATGTACTTCTATACCTCCATGCTCGCGCCGCTCGACGGCGAGGAGATCTTCGGCTGGCGCACCCTGCTGACCCTGCCATGCCTTACCCTGTTCATGCTGCTCAGCAAGGACTGGAGGCATGTCGGCGAACTGTTGGCACGTGTTCGCCAGGCCCCTCGTCTGTTCCTGGGCATGGTTGGCACGTCATGGCTGCTGGGAGTCCAGTTGTGGCTGTTCCTCTGGGCGCCGCTGCACGGGCGTAGCCTGGAGGTGTCGATGGGGTATTTCCTGCTGCCGCTGGCCATGGTCCTGACCGGCAGGGTGGCTTATGGCGAGCGCCTGTCACGCCTGCAGAAGCTGGCAGTAGGCTGCGCGGCACTTGGCGTCGGTCACGAGCTCTACCAGCATGGCAGTTTCGCCTGGGAGACCTTGGTGGTGGTGATCGGCTACCCGATCTATTTCGTGCTGCGCCGACGCTGCCGCACCGACCACCTGGGTGGCTTGTGGTGCGACATGTGCCTGCTGCTGCCATGGGCCTTGTACTTCGTGATCCAGGGCCCGCTGTCGAGCGCCGACCTGGCTGCACATCCAGGCCTGTATGGCCTGATCCCACTGCTGGGCGCGATCAGCGCTTCGGCGCTGATCGTCTACGTGCTCGCCAGTCGCCTGCTGCCATTCGGCCTGTTCGGCTTGCTCAGCTACGTCGAACCGGTGCTGCTGGTCGGCGTAGCCTTGCTCCTGGGCGAGAGCATCGCGCCTGACCAGTGGCTGACCTACCTGCCGATCTGGGCTGCGGTGCTGGTACTGGTGCTCGAAGGCATCAAGCACCTGCTGCGTCAGCGACGTCGCTCGGTGTAAGGCGCACCTGGCGTACCCGGCGCTCCTCCACTGCCACTACCGTCATGGTCCAACCGTTCCAGGCCAGTCGATCGCCCACCACCGGCAGACGATCGAGCAGGCTCATCACCAGGCCGGCCAGGGTCTGGTAATCCTCGGTGGCGCGGGCGACAAAGCCGGTGCGCGCCTGGACCTGGCTCAGGTTCAGAGCACCACTGACCACGAAACCGCCCGCCTCCTCGACGATCCCCGGCCCTTCCACCTCACTGGCGTCCGGCAATTCGCCAGCGATGGACTCGAGGATATCGGTCATGGTCAGCACGCCGGTGAAGTCACCAAATTCGTTGACCACGAAGGCGATGTGAGTGGACTGACCACGCATCTGCTCCAACGCGTTGAGAATACTGAAACTCTCCAGCAGGTTCAGCGGCGTACGCACCATGCTTTCAAGGTCTGGCTGGTTGCCCGAGAGCAACTCCTTGAGCAACTCCTTCTTGTGCACGAAGCCCAGCGGCTCATCGATACGACCGTCACGAATCAGGGGCAGTCGCGAGTAGGGCGAGTTGACCAAGGCCTGGGTAATGACCTCATCCGGCAGAGCCAGATCAATCGCATCCACCTCGGCACGCACGGTCATCACGGTGCGGATCGGTCGCTCGGCCAGGTTCAGCACACCGCTGATCATCACCCGCTCGCGGCGGTCGAACAGCACCTGTTCGTCCCCCCCTTCGACCAGGTCGGCGATTTCCTCGCCCACCTCGTCAGCCTCCATCCGTCGACCACCCAGCAAACGCAGCACCGCATGGGCCGTGCGCTCACGCAGCGGCTTGTGCTGTTGCAGGCTGCGTTTGCGGCGGGCCCTTGCCACCTGGTTGAACAGCTCGATCAGGATCGAGAAACCGATCGCCGCATACAGATAGCCTTTGGGGATATGGAAGCCCAGGCCTTCGGCAGTCAGGCTGAAACCGATCATCATCAGGAAGCCCAGGCACAGCATGATCACCGTCGGGTGGGCGTTGACGAAACGGGTCAGCGGCTTGCTGGCAACGATCATGATGCCGATGGAGAAGATCACTGCGATCATCATCACCGAGAGCTGCTCGACCATGCCCACGGCCGTGATTACCGCATCCAGCGAGAACACCGCATCGAGCACGACGATCTGCGCGACGATCGGCCAGAAGGCAGCGTGACGCACAACACCGGTACTCTGGGCCACATGCCCTTCCAGACGCTCGTGCAACTCCATGGTGGCCTTGAACAACAGGAACACACCACCGAACAGCATGATCAGGTCACGGCCAGAGAAGCTCTTGCCCCAGACCTCGAACAGCGGCGCGGTCAGCGTCACCATCCACGAGATGGAGGCAAGCAGGCCCAGGCGCATCAGCAAGGCCAAGGTCAGGCCGATCACCCGGGCACGGTCGCGCTGATGCGGCGGCAACTTGTCGGCGAGGATGGCGATGAACACCAGATTGTCGATACCCAGCACCAGCTCAAGGACGATAAGCGTCAGCAGGCCTAGCCAGGCTGTAGGGTCAGCTAGCCATTCCATTAGCGGGTACTCTCGGGAGAGACGTCACGAAGACGCGGAAAGGATGGCCAGGACGGCCGAGGACTAGGGGGCTCCGCGAAGGTGCTCATAGATACCTTGATAGAAATTTGGGAAGGTGATCCTACAATCGAAGCAGGTTTTTCTGACAGTGTGAAACTATTACAAAAGCTGTAACAGCGTCGATTGAGCACTTTCGTTCAATACCAGAACCTCAAGGGTGACACAGGATGCTGACCTCATTCGACACCAAGGAAGCCCTTCATGAGCCTGTCCCTGTCCATGGCCGCCTTCGCCCTCGCGGCCTCGATTTCTCCTGGCCCTGTGAATATCGTCGCCCTCGGCAGCGGTGCACGTCACGGGCTGCGCGCCAGCCTGGGCCATGCCGCAGGCGCCAGCGTGGGATTCTGCCTGCTGCTGGTACTGATCGGCCTGGGGCTGCATGAAGTGCTGCTGCGCTGGCCAGTGCTAAGTCGCCTGCTGCACTGGGGTGGGGTGCTGTTCCTGTTGTACATGGCCTGGAAACTGTCCAGCGACAACGGCCAGCTGAACGCCGGTCATCAGGCGCAGGCGCCGTCGTTCTGGCACGGCGCTGTGATGCAGTGGCTCAATCCCAAGGCCTGGCTGGCTTCAGTGGCCGGGATCGGCGCCTACACTGGCGGCGATCACCAACTGCTGTGGCTGTTCACCTGGCTGTATGCGCCCATCTGCTTCGTCTCGGTGGCCAGTTGGGCCTGGGCTGGCAGCGTGATCAGTCAGTACCTGGGCAACCCGCGCCACATGCGTCTGTTCAATCGCGGATTGGCGGTATTGCTGGTCGCCAGTGCGCTGTACCTGGTGCTGGGTTAACGCGCACTACCGCCGCTGCGGTAATGCCCCGGCGTGGCCGCCAGATGCTGCTTGAAGGCACGCTGCAGGTGCGCCTGATCGGCAAAACCCGCCTCCAGCGCCACCTCGGCGATCCCGCGTCCGCGGCGCAACTGCGCCCGGGCGTGCTGTACCCGCTGATCGACCAGATACCCATGGGGCGTCAAGCCGAAGCGTCGGCGGAACGCGCGGATCAGATAAGCCCGCGACAACCCCGCGGCGGCGCAAATATCGTCGAGGCTCAAAGGGTCGAGGCGATGGGCACGAATGAAGGCCGCTGCCGTCTCCAGACGCGGATGTGCCTGGGAATGCGCGTCTGGCGCCGCTTCGAGGTATCCCGGCAGCGCCTTGAAGAACGCCGTCAGCATCACCTCGCTGACGTCCGTGTCGCCATCGAACAGTCCAGCAAAGAGTTGCAACAGTCGCGCATAGAGCGCTGGCGACTCGCTGTAGGTGGCCTGAGGCAGGACGAAGCCCTGCGCCTCCAGCCAGGGCAGGTCTACGTACAACATCAGATACGACCAGACCCCTCCCTCAATCGGATTGCACGCATGTACCACGCCAGGGTTCATCAGCACCGTGGCCCCGGCCGCAAGCTCGCGCCAGGTATCACCGGACAGGTAGCTGCTGCGCCCGCCCGTGACCACGCCAATGGAAAAACCTTCATGCGAATGCGGGCCATAACAGACCTGGCGCCCATCACCCACCCGCCGCGCCTCGACGAAGGGCAGCGCTGGATCGCGCCAGAACCGCGACACTTCGATCATCGTCCGCGCCTCACGCCTCACCGCCTTGTACCACGACCAGCAACTGCGCCTGGCACTCGCCGACCGAACGCAGGCGGTGCGGTGTCTGCGCGTTGAAATGCAGGGCATCACCCTGCTCCAGCAACACCCGTTCAGACATGAAGTCGACCTCGACCTGGCCCGCATGGACGAACAGGAATTCCTCGCCCTGGTGCTCCTTGAACGTGGGATCACTGAAATCTCGGGGTGGCTGAACAAGAAAGGGTAACAGGCTGCGCTGACCGATCTGCGAAGTCAGCACCGCATAACCCGGGCCCGCACCCTCTCCCACCAGCGCCTGGCGCTCACTGCAGCGCACCAGGCTGTAGCGTGCCTGGACGTTGTGATCTTCGGCAAACAGCTCTTCGACATTGACGTTCAGTGCCCTGGCCAGCTTCAACGCCGCCGCGATCGAAGGCGTGTTCAACCCACGCTCGACCTTCGACAGGTAGCTCTTGGTCATGCCGGATTTCTCAGCCAGCACTTCCAGGGTAATGCCCAGTTTTTTTCTCAGCAGTTTCAAGCGGATAGACATGCGACGCGGTTTTCCCGAGTGAACGGCTTGCCAATGACACTTTGTGTCATGTAGATTTATTTGTGTCATGCAATTGACCGCCCCTCTCCCGATCAAAGCAGCGGGGCGGGCAAGCACTGGCATCAACAGCACGCCACAGAGGATATCCCCATGGCCAACACCCTGACACTCGGCAAAGAGCAACTGGTGCACAAAGCGCTGGCACAGATGCAAGGCTCACTCGCCGATAATACGTGGACTGTACGCGAAAAGCTGGCCCTGACCTGTCGAATTCTCTTCGACCATGGCCATGACTCAGGCCTGGCCGGGCAGATCAGCGCCCGCGGCCCGGAGCCTGGCACTTTCTACACCCAGCAACTGGGCCTGGGCTTCGACGAGATCAGTGCCAGCAACCTGCTGCTGGTCAACGAAGACCTGGAGGTGCTCGAAGGCCAAGGCATGCCCAACCCCGCCAACCGCTTTCACAGCTGGGTGTACCGCGCCCGGCCAGACGTGAACTGCATCATCCACACCCATCCCACCCATGTTGCCGCCCTGTCGATGCTGGAGGTGCCGCTGCAGGTCTCGCACATGGACCTCTGCCCGCTGTACGACGATTGCGCGTTCCTCGGTGCCTGGCCCGGCGTGCCAGTGGGTAACGAAGAAGGCGAGATCATCAGTCAGGCCCTGGGCGACAAGCGCGCCATCCTGCTTTCGCACCACGGCCAATTGTCCACCGGCACCAGTATCGAGCAGGCGTGCGTCTATGCCCAACTGATCGAACGTGCCGCGCGCCTGCAGCTGCTGGCGATGTCGGCCGGCAGCATCAAACCCATCGACCCCAAGCTTGGCCGTGAAGCCCACGACTGGATCGACCGCCCCAAACGCCACGGCGCCTCGTTCAACTATTTCGCCCGGCAGAGCCTGCGCAAACACGCCAACTGCCTTGACTGACCCCTGAATGCCTTGCTTGCGGAGCCACACCTCATGACCACAGAATTCCACGGCATCATCGGCTACACCATCACCCCGTTCAGCCAGAGTGGCGAACAGCTCGACCTGCCTGCCCTGGGCCAGTCCATCGATCGCCTCATCGACAGTGGCGTCCAGGCCATCGCCCCGCTGGGCAGCACCGGTGAAGGCGCCTACCTGAGCGACAGCGAATGGCATCAGGTCGCCCAGTACAGCCTCGAACGCATCGCTCGGCGTGTGCCCAGCATCGTCAGCGTCTCCGATCTGACCACCGCCGGTGCGATCCGTCGCGCCCGCTTCGCCCAACAGCATGGCGCCGATGCGGTGATGGTGCTGCCTTCGGCGTACTGGAAACTCAGCCCCAACGAGATCCTCGCGCATTACCGCAGCATCGGCGCGGCCATAGACCTGCCGATCATGCTCTACAACAACCCCGCCACCAGCGGCACTGATATGCCAGTGGAACTGATCCTGCGCATCGTGCGCGAGGTGGACAACGTCACCATGGTCAAGGAGAGCACTGGCGACATCCAGCGCATGCACAGGCTGCAACTGCTCGGTGAGGGCCAGGTGCCGTTCTACAACGGCTGCAACCCGCTGGCACTGGAAGCCTTCGTGGCCGGGGCAAAAGGTTGGTGCACTGCTGCGGCCAACCTCATTCCCCAATTGAACCTGCAGCTGTACCAGGCGGTACGCGACGCCGACCTCAAGCAGGCCCAGGCGCTGTTCTACCACCAGTTGCCGTTGCTGGACTTCATTCTCAAGGGTGGTTTGCCGGCGACCATCAAGGCCGGACTGGCCATGACCGGGCTGCCGGTGGGCGAACCGCGTCGGCCGGTGTTCGGGCTGGATGAACAAGCTCGCGCCACGCTGGAGCGCCTGCTGAGCGATCTGCGCGAACACTGAAAGCCTGGAGGTCACTGCACGCCACGCGATGGCTGGGCGAGAACTGGTTGACCCTCACCTGTCACGGTCTTGCTCACACCATCGCCGTCATCCCGATGAAGTTCGCCAGCTCCGCCGTACGCGGGGCGGCGAACAGTGCGTTCGGGTCCCCCACTTCATGCACCTTGCCCTGGTGCATGAACACCAGCTTGTCGCCCACCTCACGCGCAAAGCGCATCTCGTGGGTGACCATGATCAGGGTCATGCCTTCGCTGGCCAGTTGTCGCACCACGCCCAGCACCTCATTGACCAGCTCCGGATCCAGCGCCGAGGTGATCTCGTCGCACAGCAAGACCTTGGGCGACATTGCCAGTGCGCGGGCAATCGCCACCCGTTGCTGCTGCCCGCCGGAGAGGCGATCCGGGTAGGCGTCGAATTTCTCCGCCAGCCCCACCCTGGCCAGCATGCGCTCAGCCATCTCGCGCGCCTGGGCCTTGTCGGCCTTTTTCACCACCTGTGGTGCCAGCATCACGTTCTCGCCCACGGTCAGGTGCGGGAACAGATTGAACTGCTGGAACACCATCCCGACCTTCTGACGCAATGCGCGCAGGTCGGCGCGACTGGCGTCGAGGTATTCACCGTCCACCTCGATCACCCCGTCGCTGATCGACTCAAGGCCGTTGAGGGTGCGCAGGAAGGTGCTCTTGCCCGAGCCGCTGCGGCCGATGATCGCGACCACTTCGCCCTCTTCGATGCTCAGGTCGACGCCCTTGAGCACGTGGTTGTCGCCGTAGTATTTGTGCAGCGCGGACACTCTAAGCAGGGGCATGCAGCCTCCTTTCCAGATAACGGGCGCTCAGCGAGAGCGGATAACAGAGAATGAAATAACCCAGTGCGACCAGGCCATAGACCATGAAGGGTTCGAAGGTGGCGTTGGCGATCATGCCGCCGGTCTTGGTCAGCTCGGTGAAGCCGATGATCGAGGTCACCGCCGTGCCCTTGACCACCTGCACCGAGAAGCCCACGGTCGGCGCGATGGCAATGCGCAGTGCCTGGGGCAGGATGACGTGGCGCAACTGCTCCATACGGCTGAGCGCCAGACTGCCGGAGGCCTCCCACTGGCCACGTGGAATCGACTCCACACACCCGCGCCAGATCTCGGCGAGAAACGCGCTGGTGAACAGCGTCAGGGAAATGGCCGCCGCCATCCACGCAGAAACGTCGATTCCGAACAGCGCAATGCCAAAGAACACCATGAACAACTGCATCAATAGCGGTGTGCCCTGGAACAGCTCGATGTAGCCTCGCGCCAGGCGCCGTGGCAGCGCCCGCTCGGAAATGCGCCCGATCAGCACCAGCAACCCGGCCAGGCCGCCACAGGCGAATGCCACCAGCGACAACGCCAGTGTCCACTGAAGCCCCGTCAGCAGGTTGCGCAGGATGTCCCAGAAGGTGAAGTCCATTCAGCGTTTCCCCATCAGCAGGCGCTGCCCGATCCAGTTCAGCAGTTGGCGCACGAGGATGGCCATCAGCAGGTACAGGACGGTGGTCAGCAGGTAGGTCTCGAAGGCGCGGAAGTTGCGCGACTGGATGAAGTTGGCGGCGAACGACAGTTCCTCGGTGGCAATCTGCGAACACACCGCCGAGCCGAGCATGACGATCACGATCTGGCTGGACAGCGCCGGCCAGACCTTGGCCAGCGCAGGACGCAGGACCACGTGACGGAACGCCTCGAAACGACTCATGGCCAGAGCCGCTGCGGCCTCCAGTTGCCCCCTGGGAATGGCCTGGATGCCGGCGCGAATGATCTCGGTGGAATAGGCGCCCAGGTTGATCACCATCGCCAGCACGGCCGCCTCCCATTCGCTCAGGCGAATGCCCAATGCGGGCAGACCGAAGAAGATGAAGAATAGCTGCACGATGAACGGCGTGTTGCGGATCAGTTCCACGTACAGGCCGAACAGCAGGTCGAACGGGCGCAGGCGCCAGGCCCGCACACCGGCGCCGATTACGCCGATGGCAAGGCCGAGCACGGTGCCGATGGCGGTCAGCTGCAGGGTGAACAAGGCCCCCTTGAGCAGCAGGCCACTCTGGGCAAGGACGGGGGCGAAGTCGAATTGATAAGCCATGGCTAGAGGTGTCCGCAGCCGCTCAAAGATCGGCTGGGAGAGGTTGCTTGAGCCATTTCTCGGCATTGCGGTTCAGGCTACCGTCGGCCTTGGCCGCAGCCAGGGTGCTGTTGACCTTATCCAGCAGCGCCGCCTCATTTTTGGCCACCCCCACGTAGACCGGCGAGTCCTTCAGCTTGACCTTCACCACCGGCACCTTGGCCGGATTCTTCTCGGCGATGGCCGACATCACCACGCTGCCGCTGGCGATCAACTGGACCTGCCCGGAAAGGTAGGCGGCGATGGTCGAGTTGTTGTCTTCGAAGCGCTTGATCACCGCATCCTTGGGCGCCACAGCAGTCAGGGCCATGTCCTCGATCGAGCCGCGGGTGACGCTGATGGTCTTGCCGGCGACTGCACCAATGTCATCGATCTTCGCTTCGGCCGGGCCGAAAACGGCCAGGTAGAACGGCGCGTAGGGGCGCGAGAAGTCGATCACCGCCTCACGCTCAGGGTTCTTGCCCAGGCTCGAGATCACCAGATCGACCTTGCCGGTGGTCAGGAACGGGATGCGGTTGGTGCTGTTGACCGGGGTCAGGGCCAGCTTGACGCCAAGCTTGTCGGCCAGCAGTTGCGCGGTATCGATATCCAGACCACGCGGTTTCATGTCCGGGCCGACCGAACCGAACGGCGGGAAGTCCTGGGGCACGGCGACCTTGAGCACGCCACGGGCACTGATATCGGCCAAGGCGTCGGCCTGGGCCAAGGGCAGCGCAAGAGTGGTGCCACAGAACAGAGTCGCCAGGAACAGGGAGCGGAACGTCGTCATGAAAAGGCCTCGCTGGAATTCGGGTGATGGGACTGACTTGGCCATTGCAGGGGGCATGCCAGTCTGCGCCCACGCCCTTTGCGAAAGGCCGCCAGGCCCGTGGCTGCAAGGTCTTACTGGTCTGAACAGTTGTACCGCATGGTCGTCCTCTGACCTGGAGCGCGCCCTGCTTTCGTGCAAGGCCTTTCGGGGCTGCGCCAGGTTGGCGCAACGCTTGCCAGCACGGTCGGTTCACCGTAAAACGTCAGCGTCATTGCCCTCTGACTGGTCTGAACAGCATGCTCGACACTCTCCCCCGCGCCGTCCCGGAACTGGCCCTGCAGGCCATCCGCAAGCTCATCGATGAAGGCGGTTACCAGCCGGGCGATGCCCTGCCTTCGCAACGTGACCTGGCAGAGCGACTCGGGGTCAGCCGCGCCTCACTGCGTGAAGCGCTGTCGTCGCTCAGCGCCTTGGGCTTGGTGAGCGTGCAGCCCGGCAAGGGCGTATTCGTACAGAGTCCGGCACCCAGTGGGTTTTCCTGGCCCTATGCCGAGCAGGTATCGGCCGCCGATACGTTCCAACTGCGCTATGCACTGGAGGGTTTTGCCGCCGGGCAAGCGGCGCTGGCATTGACCGCCGACCATATCGACCGGCTCCAGGCCAATGTCGAAGCCATGCGCCAGGAGCTGCGCGAGGGGCGCTTCGAGAACGCGGCGCGGCTCGATTTCGAGTTCCATCAATTGCTGCTGCAGGCCTGCGGCAACCAGGCGATGCTGCAGGTCATCACCGCGAGCCAGGACATTTTCCTGGAGAGCCAGAAGCTGCCGTTCATTCGCCCTGAGCGGGCCATGGAGACCTGGCAGGAACATCGCAAGATCCTCAAGGCCCTCGAACGCCGGTCGCAAACCGGGGCTCAGCGAGCGATGCAGGAGCATATCCGCAACGCCGCCTCGCGTACCGGGGTGGTGTTCGCTGTCTGAGCGGCGACTGTCGTGCCCTGTTCGCGATAGATCCGCGGTCGAAACAGATATCCCGGTGTCGCCCTCAAGGATGCACCGCCCCCCCGCCCTCCGCTCTACTGGCCCTGACAACCAGACGACACGGCTCGACCGTGTCCACCCCCTGCCAGGCTGCCTATGACAACCGGAGAGCATTCGCATGTCTGTATCCCATGAGGTATCGCCCGCCACCCTGCGTCGGGTGATTGCCGCATCGGCCATCGGTAACTTCGTCGAGTGGTTCGATTTCGCGGTGTACGGTTTTCTCGCCACGCTGATCGCCAGCCAGTTTTTCGCCAGCCAGGACGCCAGCGTCGCCCTGCTCAAGACCTTCGCCGTCTTCGCCGTGGCCTTCGCCCTGCGTCCGCTGGGCGGCATCGTGTTCGGTGCACTGGGCGATCGCCTGGGGCGCAAGCGCATCCTGTCGCTGACCATCCTGCTCATGGCCGGTTCCACAACACTCATCGGGCTGCTGCCGACCTACGCCAGCATCGGCATCGCCGCGCCCGCACTGCTGACCCTGGCGCGCTGCCTGCAAGGTTTTTCCGCAGGTGGCGAATACGCCGGGGCCTGCGCTTACCTGATGGAGCATGCGCCTCGGGAAAAACGTGCGTTCTACGGCAGCTTCGTGCCGGTCTCGACCTTCTCGGCATTTGCCTGCGCGGCAGTCATCGCCTATGCCCTTGAAGCCAGCCTGACGCCGGACGCCATGAACACCTGGGGCTGGCGCGTGCCCTTTCTGATCGCCGCACCGCTGGGTCTGGTCGGACTTTACCTGCGCTGGCGCATGGAAGAAACACCCGCCTTCCGCGAGGCCATCGCCGAGGGCCGCGAGCATGAACATTCGCCACTCAAGGAAACGCTTCGCCACCATGGCCGGGCGATCCGCAACCTGGGCGCATTCATTTCACTGACGGCGCTGTCGTTCTACATGTTCACCACCTACTTCGCCACCTACCTGCAACTGGTCGGCAACCTAAGCCGCGCCCAGTCGCTGCTGGTAACCACGGTGGCGCTGCTGTTCGCCGCAGCCGGCTGCCCGTTGGCAGGTGCGTTTTCGGACCGGATAGGACGCCGCCGCACCATCGGCTTCACGTGCATCTGGGTGATGGTCTGCGTGTTCCCCGCGTACTGGCTGGCCAGCTCCGGCTCGATGCCAGGCGCGCTGCTGGGCGTGATCCTGCTGGCGGTAGGCGCCTTGTCCAGCGGAGTGGTGACAGCGGCCTTGCTGTCGGAGAGCTTCCCGACCCGCACCCGCTACACCGCCTCGGCCATCACCTACAACGTCGCCTATACCCTGTTCGGCGGCACCGCGCCACTGGTGGCGACCTGGCTGATCGGACTGACAGGCAGCAGCCTGGCACCCGCCTTCTACCTGGTGATCATCGCCCTGGTGGCGCTGGTTGGCGGGCTGGCGCTGCCAGAGACTTCGCGCATTTCCCTGCATGAGGAATCGCTGGGGAGCCAGTCAGCCCCGGCCTGACATCACCGGAGCCGACTGGCAGCCACCTCACTCTTCTTCCCGCCGATACGCCCAGCGATAGAGTGCGGGCAACACCAGCAAGGTCAAGGCCGTCGACGACAGGATCCCGCCGATCACCACTGTCGCCAGCGGCCGCTGCACCTCGGCGCCTGTGCCGGTGGCCAGCGCCATCGGGATGAACCCCAGCGACGCCACCAGCGCGGTCATCAATACCGGTCGCAGGCGGGTCAATGCGCCCTCCTCGACCGCCACCCGCAGCGATCGCCCCTCTTCTCGCAGGCTGCGAATGAAGGCGATCATCACCAGGCCGTTGAGTACCGCAACCCCCGACAGCGCGATAAACCCGACCCCTGCCGAAATCGACAATGGAATGTCCCGCAGCCACAAGGCCAGCACCCCTCCGGTCAGGGCGAAGGGAATCCCGGTGAACACCAGCAAGCCGTCACGCAGGTTGTTGAACATCATCAGCAGCAACGCCATCACCAGCAGCAGTGAGACCGGCACCACCACCCGCAGCCGCTCGGCAGCCGACTGCAACTGCTCGAACTGCCCGCCCCAGCGTGTCCAGTACCCAGGGGGGACCTGCACCTGGTCGATCAGGGTCTGCTCGGCCTGCTCGACGAACGAGCCCAGGTCGCGGCCACGCACGTTGGCACTGACCACCACCACACGCTTGCCATCCTCGCGGCTGACCTGGTTCGGCCCCAATTGCAGGTTGAGGCTCGCCACCTGCGACAACGGGATGAAGCCGATTTGTGCCGCGCCAGCACCGGCCGGCACCGGTATCAGCAGGTTCGCCAGCCCGTCGACGTCCGTGCGCAGGGCTTCGGACAGGCGCACCACCATGTCGAAGCGCCGGTCACCCTCGTACAGCGTCCCCGCCTTGCGCCCGCCGACAGCGATGGCCACCGCATCCTGCACCTGGGCAATGTTCAGACCGTGGCGTGCCGCCTTGTCGCGGTCGATATCGATGGTCAGTACCGGCAACCCGGTGGTCTGCTCGACCTTGACCTCCGATGCCCCCGGCACCTGCTGCAAGGTGGTGGCAATTTTCGCCGCCGTGGCGTTGAGCACGTCCATGTCGTCGCCGAAGACCTTCACCGCCACATCGCTGCGCACCCCGGAAATCAGCTCGTTGAAGCGCAGCTGGATGGGTTGCGACAGTTCATGGTTGCTGCCCGGCACACTGGCGGCGGCCTGCTGCACCTCGGCAATCAGCGCTTCGCGCGGCTTGCCTGGATCGCGCCATTGCTCACGCGGCTTGAGCATCACATAGGCGTCGGAGATGTTCGGCGGCATCGGGTCCGAGGCGATCTCGGCAGTACCGGTGCGGGCGAATACCCGCTCGACCTCGGGCACCTGGGCGATGATCGCCCGTTCCAGGCGTTGCTGCATGTCCACCGATTGGCTCAGGCTGGTGCCCGGCACCCGCAGCGACTGCAGGGCGAAGTCACCCTCGCTGAGGCTGGGGATGAACTCACTGCCCATGCGGCTGGCCAATACACCCGACAGCAGCACCAGGCTTGCAGCGGCGGTGAAGGCCAGCTTGCGTCGCTGCAGCACCCAGGCGAGCACCGGAGCGTAACGCTGGCGAGCAGTACGCATCAGCACACCTTCCTCCTCCTTGACCTTGCCGGTAACGAACAACGCAATCGCCGCCGGCACGAAGGTCACCGAAAGAATCATCGCCCCCAGCAAGGCCATGACCACGGTGAACGCCATGGGGTGGAACATCTTGCCTTCCACACCGGTCAGGGCAAATATCGGCAGGTACACCACCATGATGATCAACTGCCCGTAGATCAGGGGCCGGCGTGCCTCGCGAGCGGCCGCGAACACTTCATGGAAGCGCTCGGCACGTGTCAGCATGCGCCCGTGCTTGTGCTGGGCATGAGCCAGGCGGCGGATGGCGTTCTCGACGATCACCACGGCACCGTCGACGATGATGCCGAAGTCCAGCGCCCCCAGGCTCATGAGGTTGGCGCTGACCTTGTTGGCGAACATGCCGGTGAAGGTGAACAGCATCGACAGCGGTATGACCATGGCTGTGATCAATGCCGCACGGATGTTGCCCAGGAACAGGAACAGTACCGCGACCACCAGAATGGCGCCTTCGACCAGGTTTTTCTTCACCGTGGCGATGGCTTTTTCCACCAGGTTGGTGCGGTCGTACACCGTGACCGCCATCACCCCCTTGGGCAGGCTGCGGTTGATCTCGGCAAGCTTTGCCGCGACCGCCTGGGACACTGTGCGGCTGTTCTCGCCAATCAGCATGAACACGGTGCCCAGTACCACCTCGCGGCCATTCTCGGTCGCCGCGCCCGAGCGCAGTTCCTCGCCCAGGCCGACCTGGGCCACATGGCTGACACGAATTGGCGCGCCATCGGCACTAGAGATGACGATATTGGCAATATCCTCGATCGACGCCACCTGCCCCGGCGCACGCACCAGCAACTGCTCGCCGTTGCGCTCGATGGCGCCGGCGCCGACGTTGGCATTGTTGCCCTGCAACGCCGCGATCAGGTCGTCGAGGGTGAGCTTGTACGCCGCCAGGCGCTTGGGATCCGGTGCAATCAGGTACTGCTTGGCGTGGCCCCCGATGCTGTTGACTTCGGCCACACCCGGCACATTGCGCAGTTGGGGCTTGATGATCCAGTCCTGGATCACCCGCAGGTCGGTAGCGGTATAGGGCGTGCCGTCCTCCTTGAGTGCGCCG
Source organism: Pseudomonas sp. RW10S2 (assembly GCF_014268985.1). NCBI lineage: Bacteria > Pseudomonadati > Pseudomonadota > Gammaproteobacteria > Pseudomonadales > Pseudomonadaceae > Pseudomonas > Pseudomonas sp. RW10S2. Next base: position 71,787 of record NZ_JABWRO010000005.1, read on the forward strand.
TCCTGGGCCTCGACCGTCCACAGGAAGATTTCCCCCAGGCCCGTCGAGATCGGCCCCATGCTGGCTTCGATGCCCTCTGGCAACTGTTCGCGAGCGACTTGCAGGCGTTCGTTGACCAGTTGCCGGGCGAAGAAGATATCGGTGGCGTCATCGAAGATCACTGTCACCTGCGACAACCCTGAACGCGACAGCGAACGGGTCTGCTTGAGCCCGGGCAGGCCGGCCATGGCTGTCTCGATGGCGTAGGTGATGCGCTGCTCGGTCTCCAGCGGCGAATAGCCGGGTGCAGCGGTGTTGATCTGCACCTGCACGTTGGTGATATCGGGCACCGCATCGATCGGCAGCTTCTGGTAGCTGTGGATGCCCACCGCAGCCATCAGCACCACGGCAAGCATCACCACCAGGCGTTGCTCGATGGCAAATTGAATCAGGCGTTCGAACATGAGGGTTTCCCGGATCAGTGACTGTGCTCGGCCGAGCCCTTGCCCAGCTCGGACTTGAGGACAAAGCTACCTGCCGCCGCCACCTGGGTGCCGCTGGCCAGGCCTTCGGTGATTTCGACGAAACCGCCATCGCGACGACCCGTCCTGACCGGCAACGCCTGGAAGCCATCAGGGGTGCGGGCGAACACCACGCTGCGCTCTTCGAGGGTCTGCAGGGCAACCTGCGGAACCACCACGGCAGCCTCTGCTTGCTCGACAGTCACCGCGATATTGACGAACAGCCCTGGGCGCCACGACCCCTTGGGGTTGGCCAGCGTGGCGCGAGCGGTGGCGGCGCGGTTCTGCTCACCGAGCAGGTTGCCGACGTAGTTGATGGTGCCCTCGACCTGCGCATCGAGGTCCGGCGAACTGACCGTCACGGCGCGCCCGCTGGTAACTTTGTCCAGATCACGCGGGGTTACGGCGAACGTGGCCCAGACCCGATTCAAATCAGACAGGGTGAAGGCGTTGCTGGCCTCACTCACCACCTCGCCAACGGCCAGGTGTTTTTCCACCACCACCGCATCGAACGGTGCACGCAGTTCGTAGCGATTGCCCGCCCCCGCCGGGGCCACGGCAGCCACCTTCTGCCCGGCATTGGCCAAGGCGATTTCAGCTTCCTGCAAGACCTGGCGAGCCTGCAGGTAATCCTGCTCGGCGCTGATGCGCTCCTGCCACAGCTGCTTTTCACGCTCGAAGGTCAGCCGCGCCAGCTCGACCCGCCGCTGCGCCGCCTGCTGCTCGCTGCGCAGCTCGGAAATCTGTTGGCTGGCGATCACCGCCAGCACCTGGCCACGCTTGACCGGCTGGCCCAGGTCGGCCTGTACCGACTCGACCACACCAGGAACACGCGGCACCACGTGGGCGGTACGGTCCTCATCGAAACGGATCTCGCCAGGAAAACTGATCGACGTCCCCAGGGCGCGCGGGCCGGCGGTGACCAACTGGACCCCGGCCGCCTCGATCTGCACAGCGGAAAGGTGCAGCTCGCCCTCTTCGTCGTGCCCTTCCTCGCCGGACGCTGCGGGCGCGCTGCCGTGGTCGTGGCCGTCGTTGCCATGGTCGTCTTGGCCGGACTCACTGGTCTTTCCGGGGCCGAGGTTGCCGGTCCAGGCCAACCCACCGGCGCCGATCACGGCAACCAGGGTGGCAAGGAGGGCGAACTTGCGGGTGGTGTTCATGGGGGCTCCTGCTGCAAATGAAGAAGGTGGAACGCTCGATTCGCGCCTCAGCGCCCGGCATCCAGCTGGCCATAGATCCGCTCGATCTGGGCCCGCGCATCACTTGCCGAAGCCAGGGCGTCGAGGTACTGCCCACGGGCTTCGATCAGCGTGCGCTGGGCGTCCAGGACATCGAGGAACGCGAACTTGCCGCGCTCGAAGCCGCGCGTGGCGGTATCTACCGCCTGGCGTGCCGAGGGCAGAATTGTGCGGTCGTAGGCATTGACCTCGGCCATGGCCATGCCCCACTGGCTCAGGGCGCTGCGGGTGTCGCTGCGCAGGCGCAGTTCCACCGCGTTGCGCAGGTCGCGGGCCTGGTCGGCGCGACGCGAGGCCGCCAGCACGTTGCCCTGGTTTCGATCGAACAGCGGCAGCGGCATGGACAGGCCGACCACGTTGACCCGTTCGCGGTCCTCGCGGCTGTACTGGCTGCCCAGGCTGACCGTTAGGTTGGGGATACGCTGGGCTTTTTCCGAACCTAGCGCAGCCTCTGAGCGCTCGATCTGCGCGGCGGCAAGGCGCCACTCGACAGTCTGTTCGACCTTGCCCAGCAAGACCTCGGCCTGTGGCGCCGGGCCAGGCAACAAGCCGCTGCCATCAAGCTGTGTGAACGCCACCTCGGCGCTGCCGGTCAAGCGCGCCAGCGCCTGCCAGGCCACCACGCGATCCGCTTCGGCGCGACGCAGTTGCGCCAGGGCCTGGGCCAACTGCACTTCGGCGCGAGTGGCCTCGACCGGCGATGACTGGCCCGCCGTGACCCGCGCCTGTACCACCCGCAGGCCCCGTTCGGTCAAGGCTTTGGACTGCTCGGCCAGCTCCACCGCAGTCTGCGCCCGCAGTGCAGCATGGAACGCCTGGGTCACATCGGCACGCAGGCCATTGCCTTGGCGCTCGAGCTCCAGCCGGGCGATATCCTGACCGGCCTTGGCCACCTCGACACGCGCGCCCCGTTTGCCACCCAACTCGAGCGCCTGGCTGAGCATGACCGTGGTGGTACTGGTATCGCGGCGAGTGTCTTCACGCTCCCAGGAAAGCTCCGGGTTAGGTATCAGCCCGGCCTGGCGCCGTTCGCCATCGGCAATGCCCTGTCCCTGGCGCACGGCTGCCAGGTCCGGGTTATCGGCAAACGCCGCTTCGAGCGCCTGGCCCAGGGTCAGGCCCTGTCCTGCCTGGGCGAAAGCACTGGCCGACAGCAGGCAAATCAGGACAAGGGAGCGGGAGGGTTTGAACGGCACGGTCTGGGATCCTCGACGGCTGGCGGTTGCTGGCGAGGGACTCTAGGGCGCGGCGGTTATCGTGGCGGTGGCGTGAAGATTACGATTCTGTAATCCAGCCGGAACGATGGGCGATTATCGCCCCCGATTTTGATGCCGAATGGTGCCGCCGATTTACAAAACTAACCAGATAGTACAAAACTTACTGCAGCCAACAATAAAAGCGATGCTGCGCCATGTCATGCCCAATCCTTGTACTCAACGGCCCCAACCTCAACCTGCTGGGCACTCGCGAACCCGGTCACTATGGCCGGGAAACCCTCGCCGACCTTGCGAACCTGTGCGCCGCCAGCGCCCGCGAGCTGGGCCTGGAAACCGAATTTCGCCAGACCAACCATGAAGGTGAATTGATCGACTGGATCCATGGCGCCCGAGGTCGCTGCGCCGGCATCCTGATCAATCCCGGTGCCTGGACCCACACCTCGGTTGCCATCCGTGACGCCTTGGTCGCCTGTGAGCTGCCGGTGATCGAGGTGCACCTGTCCAACATCTACAAGCGCGAACCGTTCCGACACCTTTCGTTCGTATCGGCGGTGGCCGTGGGGGTGATCTGCGGATTGGGCAGCCAGGGCTACCGCGCAGCGCTGGCGCATTTCCAGCAACTGCTGCAGGAGGTGGCTGCATGAGGCCGCACAGCATCCTCGCTGGCCTGATCGGGCGCGGCATCCAGGCCTCGCGCACACCTGCGCTGCACGAGCAAGAGGGCGATGCCCAGGCCTTGCGCTACTTGTATCGGCTGATCGATGTCGACCAGCTGGGCCTGGACGACAGCGCCCTGCCCCGCTTGCTCGACGCGGCACAGCACACCGGCTTTACCGGGTTGAACATCACCTTCCCGTTCAAGCAGGCGATCCTGCCGTTTCTGGATGAACTGTCAGACGAGGCGCGCGGCATCGGCGCCGTCAACACAGTGCTGTTCAAGGACGGCAGGCGCATCGGCCACAACACCGACTGCCTGGGTTTCGCCGAAGGCCTGCGCCGAGGCCTGCCCGGCGTTGCCCGGCGTCAGGTGGTGCAAATGGGGGCTGGCGGCGCGGGGGCAGCAGTGGCCCATGCGCTGCTGGCCGAAGAAGTCGAGTGCCTGGTGCTGTTCGAGATAGACCGCGCACGCGGGCAAGCGCTGGTGGACAACCTCAACACACGCTTCGGAACCGGCCGCGCACGATTGGGCGAGAACCTGGCCGACGCCTTGGCGGCAGCCGACGGGCTGGTCAACACCACGCCAGTGGGCATGGCCAAGCTGCCGGGTACACCGTTGCCGGTCGAACTGCTGCACAGGCGCTTGTGGGTGGCCGAGATCATCTACTTCCCGCTCGAAACCGAGCTGTTGCGCCACGCCCGGGCGCTGGGCTGCCAGACACTCGACGGCGGCACCATGGCTGTGTTCCAAGCGGTCAAGGCATTCGAGCTGTTCAGCGGTCGCAAGGCCGACTCGATACGGATGCAGGCGCACTTCGCCAGTTTGCGGTGAATGGCCCGCTGCAGCGGCGCTAGCCGGCGCCTACGTCGACGGCTCGGCCAGCAGCTCGCGGATCACCTGTTCCTGGCCAGCGTAATCCCCTTCACCGAAATGCACGTGGCGCACTTGCCCCTTGCGATCGACGAAGTAATGCGCCGGCCAGAACTGATTGCCCCAGGCATTCCAGATCCGGTAATCGTTGTCGACCGCCACCGGATAACCGATGCCGAGCGAACGTACCTTCTGCCTGAGATTGCCCACATCATGCTCGTAGTCGTACTCCGGCGTATGCACGCCCACCACCACCAGCCCCTGGTCGGCATAGCGCTTGGCCCACTGGTTGACGTACGGCATGCTGCGCTTGCAGTTGATGCAGTCCCAGGTCCAGAAGTCCACCAGCACGACCTTGCCCTTGAGCGCCGGAGCATCCAGCGGCGGCGAGTTGATCCACGCCTGGGCACCTGCCAGCGAAGGCATTGGCCCCAGGTCGTCCCGCGCCAACAGGTGCCCGGCCAGGCCCAGGCCAGCGAGCGCCAGGACGACACCGCCCAGCTTGAGCCAGCGGCGTCGCCAGGGGCTGCCTGGCTCGGCCTGGGTGCGATCAGTTGTCATGGCAACCGCCGGTGGCGTAGGTGCGGTACTCGACGCTCTGTGCCTGGCCCTGCGAGTCCAGGTAGTCCATGCGGGTGTTGACCACGCCACACGCGTTGCTGCGGTCGTTCTTTACCGACAATACGCGCTTGACGTCCAGGTGATCACCGTAGCGGTACTGCATGGCCTGGCTGTCGGGCATCGGTTGGGTACTGGCCTGGGCGGCGATGGCGCCGACGCTGAGCACGGCGAACAGGCTGGCACTGGCAAGGGTCTTGAAGTTCATGATGGATCTCCTGCGGGGGCTTTGGGTGGGAAGCTGTTCGCTCCCCGGTCGAGAGCCATTTGAAGCCCGCCAGGTATCGGCCATGTGTCGAGAAATGCCCGTGCTGCTTCGTTCTGTATCTGTGTCGCAGGCGGATACACTGCAATACAAACACCCGCATGCAAGCGAGCCGAGCCTCGTTACACTGTGCCCATCGCACTCATTACAGGACCACCATGATGGAACACGTCGATCACATCCTGATCGTCGACGACGACCGCGAAATTCGCGAGCTGGTCGGCAACTACCTGAAGAAGAACGGCCTGCGCACGAGCATCGTCGCCGACGGCCGGCAGATGCGCAGCTTTCTCGAAGGCAACTCCGTCGACCTGATCGTGCTCGACATCATGATGCCCGGCGATGACGGCCTGTTGCTGTGTCGCGAACTCCGTGCCGGCAAGCACCGCAACACGCCCGTCTTGATGCTTACCGCCCGCAACGACGAGACCGACCGCATCATCGGCCTGGAAATGGGCGCCGACGACTACTTGACCAAACCGTTCTCCGCCCGCGAGCTGCTGGCGCGCATCAATGCAGTGATGCGTCGCACGCGCATGCTGCCGCCCAACCTCACCATCAGCGAAAGCAGCCGGCTGATCGCCTTCGGCCAATGGCGCCTGGACACCACCGCCCGCCACCTGCTCGACGACGAAGGCACCCTCGTGGCCTTGAGCGGTGCCGAGTACCGCCTGTTACGGGTATTCCTCGACCATCCGCAGCGGGTGCTCAGCCGCGAGCAACTGCTCAACCTCACCCAGGGCCGTGAAGCCGACATCTTCGACCGCTCCATCGACCTGTTGGTCAGCCGGCTGCGCCAGCGCCTGGGCGACGACGCGCGCGAGCCGACCTGCATCAAGACCGTGCGCAGCGAGGGCTATGTGTTCTCGCTGCCGGTCTCGCTGATCGAGTCGCCAACATGAAGTGGCCAGGCACTCTGGCTTCGCGCCTGGCGCTGATCTTCCTGACCGGGCTGGTGCTGGCCTACGGCTCGTCGTTCGGCCTTCAGTTCTACGAGCGCTACGTCAGCAGCCGCTCGATGATGCTGAGCAACCTGGAAATGGACGTCGCCACCTCGGTGGCCATCCTCGACCGCCTGCCCGCCGCCGAACGTGCTGCGTGGCTGCCGCGCCTGGAGCGTCACAACTACCGCTACCGCCTCGACCAAGGCCTCGCCGGCCAGAGCATGCCCAGCGCCGACCCGCCCATGGCAGCAGAGTCGATCGTCAAGGCGATTGGCAAGGACTATCAACTGACCTTCCAGGAAATCCCTGGGCCGAACGCACACTTCCAGGCTCATCTCGACTTCGCCGACGGCGCGCCGCTGACCATCGACGTCACCCCGGCGCCGGTGCCACTGGCCACCTGGCTACCCGTGGTGCTGTTGTTCCAGCTGGCGGTCCTGCTGCTGTGCACCTGGCTTGCGGTACGCCTGGCGATCGGCCCCCTGACGCGCCTGGCCCAGGCCGTCGATCATCTCGACCCCGACAAGCCCGGCCTACAGCTGGATGAGAGCGGCCCGCGCGAGGTGAAGTACGCCGCCGTGGCCTTCAACGCCCTGCAGGCACGCATCGCCGCTTATCTCAAGGAGCGCATGCAATTGTTGGCGGCCATCTCCCATGACCTGCAGACACCGATCACACGCATGAAGCTGCGCGTGGAAGTGATGGATGACGGGCTGGAAAAGGACAAACTGTGGAACGACCTGAGCGCCATGGAGCATCTGGTGCGTGAGGGGGTGGCCTACGCCCGCAGCATGGACAGCAGCACCGAACAGCCCTGCAAGGTCAATCTCGACGCGTTCCTCGACAGCCTGGTGTTCGACTACCAGGACAGCGGCGCGCAGGTCGTGCGCTGCGGTGACACCGACACGGTGCTGCATACCCGCCCGCATGCCTTGCGCCGAGTCCTGGTCAACCTGCTGGACAACGCCTTGAAGTTCACCGGCTCTGCGCGCCTGGAAGTCAGCCACGGCAGTACCGGCGACACCCTCATTCGAGTGCTCGACGACGGCCCGGGGATTCCCGAACAGGAATTGAGCGAGGTGCTCAAACCCTTCTATCGGGTCGAAGGCTCGCGCAATCGCAGCACCGGCGGGACCGGACTCGGGCTGGCCATTGCCCATCAACTGACCCAGGCCATGGGTGGACGACTGAGTCTGAGCAATCGTGAAAGCGGCGGGCTGTGCGCCCAGGTAGAACTGCCCCCCTCCCACCTGTAGAAGTGGGGCTGTCTGTGGGAGCGGGCTTCCCTCCCACGGTCGGTTCATGTATGGATCTGTAGCACACCCGCCCAACGCTACACACCGATACACAACCCCCGCCCCGCCGACACACTGCAGATACCCCTCGCCAACACACTCCCAGCCACAACAACGCCACGGCCTTCGCCGTCGCAGACCTGGGAGCTGCTCATGAAAAACCTCGCGTTACCCTCCGGCTGGAAGCTGTTCGCTGCCCTTGCCGGCCTGACCCTGCTGATGGCCGGGCTGGCCCTGTCGATGCACCCCGTCGGCTCTGCCGAAGCCCTGCGCACAGCCATCCGCGCCACCGCACGCAGCTCCTTCGCGCTGTTCCTGCTGACGTTTCTCGCCTCCTCGCTGGTGACCCTGTTACCTGGAGTCTTCAGTCGCCAGGTGCTGCGTGAGCGACGCTTCCTCGGGTTGGCCTTCGCCTTCTCCCACACGGTTCACGGGGTACTGATCTACCTCTATGCGCAACGCTTCCCTGAGCTGTTCTGGGCCGGCCGCACCGCAGTGGCCAACATTCCCGGCAGTGTTGGCTACCTGTTCATCCTGCTGCTGACCCTGACCTCGTTCAAAGGCGCCATGCGCCTGCTCGGCGGCCGTCTGTGGCGAGGCCTGCACAGCACCGGCACCTGGGTGCTGGCCGGGGTGTTCTGCCTGTCGTTCTACAAGCGCATCCCGATGGGCGGCTGGTACCCGCTGGCATTCGCCCTGATGTTCGCTGCCATCGTCCTCAAGCTCACCGCCAAGCGCGCTCAACACCTGCGCCGCGCCAAACCTGCCCTTTCCTGCTGAAGCGAGACCTGCACCATGACAACGCTGATCAACCGCACCCTTTCACGCATCGACAACACCGGCAACTGGAGCGCAGACCTGCCCCTTCGGCTGTTCCTGGCCTGGGAGTTCTTCGAATCAGGCCTTGAGAAGTTCAACGGCAACAACTGGTTCGTCGACTTGCAGGCCAACTTCCCCTTCCCGTTCAACGTGCTGCCCGCTGAATTCAACTGGCAACTGTCGATGTGGGCCGAGCTGATCTGCCCGCTGCTCCTGCTGCTGGGCTTCGGTACACGGCTGGCCTCGGTGGTGTTGGCCGTGGTGACGGTCGTCGCGATCGCCTCCGTGCACTGGCCGGCACATTGGTCATCGCTGGCTGAGCTGGCCCAGGGCTATACCATTACCGACCGCGGCTTCGGCAACTTCAAGCTGCCGCTGATCTACCTGGTGGCGTTGCTGCCGCTGATACTCAAGGGATCCGGCCGCCTGAGCCTGGATCATTGGCTGGCCCGTCGCTGGCAGCACGGCTGATCAAGGCCCGCAGAACACAAAGCCCACGCCTGGCAACAGGCGTGGGCTTTGTGTCTTCCCGCAAAGCTTGAGGCGACTCGTCAGGCCGCCCGGGTTCCGATGATCACACCCTGGGCGCGCAACCCTTCAAGCATCGCTTTGCCGCCTTCGAGCAACGCCTCGCCGCCCAGTGCCAGCAAGCGCTCACGCCCGCTGCCCGATGCGTTCAACAGCTGCCACGCCAAGGGTGCCAGGCGGGAAAAGTGCACCTTGAACCCTGCATCGCGGTGCACCAGCAGCAGAGTGGGCACCTCAGGCGCCTGTTCTGGCTGATAGTCAGGGCCGATTCGCTCTACCGGCCATTGATAAGCCAGCACCTGGGCCACACAGGATAGCAGCGGTTCCCCGTCAAGCAGGTCGCCGTGCGGATCGTGTGCGGGGTCCTGCGCATCCGTGAGGCTCAAGTACGCCTCGATCCACTCGTAATGCGCCAGTTCCAGTTGCCAGGGTGCGTCCAGCTCGACACCCTGCAGGTAGTCGATGAAGCCTTCGGCGACCTCGGTGAACAACGGGGTCTGGCTGCGATAGTTGGCATAGAAATCACGCACCCGGGCATGCCAGACCTGATCGCCCAACGTCTTGCGCATCACCGGGAAACCGCCGGCCAGCAGGCCCTCGATGGCCCCGTAGAACAGCTCGCGGTAGACCTTCAACCGCCGCTCCTCGATACCGGGTGGCGCCGGATGACGCTGCGGGTCGCGCAGGTGACGGGCCAGGGTGAATTGTTGCTCGCGCAGTTCAGTCATGGCGCAACCCTCCGGCAGCCTGTTGCAGCGCCCGGATGCGTGCAGTCTCGGCGAGCAGCTCGGCCATGGGCGGGTAGTTGAAGTCGCGTTCCAGTACGGTCGGCTGATTGCCGAAGCGCTGGCACGCAATCGAGAACAGCGTCCATACGTCTTCCTTCACCGCAGCGCCGTGGGTGTCCACCTTCAAGTCCGCTGCCTCGTCGTAGTGCCCCGCCACATGCATGCCAACCACTCGCTCGCGCGGCAGCCCTTCGAGGAAGGTCAATGCGTCGTACCGGTGATTGCAGGCATTGACGAAGACATTGTTGACGTCCAGCAACAGGTCACAGTCGGCTTCCTCGAGCACCGCGCAGATGAACGACAACTCGCTCATCGCCTGGTAGGGCGCGGCGTAGTAGCTGATATTTTCCACGGCGATGCGCCTGCCCAGGCAATCCTGGGCCTGACGGATACGCGCAGCGACATGGCGGACCGCTTCGTCGGTGAAAGGGATCGGCATCAGGTCGTAGAGGTGACCGTCATCGCTGCAATAGCTCAGGTGCTCGCTGTACAGCTTCACCTGGTAACGGTCCATGAAGCGCCGGGTGCCATCGAGCAGCTTCAAGTCCAGCGCCTCCGGCCCGCCCAGCGACAGTGACAAGCCATGGCAGGCGATTGCGAAACGTTCGGCGAGCTGCGCCAGCCCATGGCCGAAGGCGCCACCGACATTGATCCAGTTCTCCGGGGCGCACTCGAGGAAGTCCACGGTGCCCGGCTCCAGTTTCAGCAGTTCAGCCAGCAGGCCGCGGCGCAAGCCAAGGCCGGTGAGCAAGGGTTCGGAATGCATGGGGAAAGTCTCCGCAGGGGCCGGAAACGACCGCGGGGCAAGCCGCCTCCCGTTGAACGATGGAAGATGGCTTGCCCCGCGCGCTAACCGGCGAAAAGTCAGATGTTTCGAATGAGACGGCAGAGCGGCGGGAGAAGATTGCAGATGGCGGTCATGGCGAAGCTCCACGTCGGTCGAAAGGTCAGCTCATTTCGCCGCAGTGGTGTGTCCCCGATGTATCGAGAAGCGAGGGAATTTGTATGGCAATCGGTCACCGGGGCCCGCTGATACAGTGGGATACAAAAACGCCGGTCTGCAAAGACCGGCGCTGGCGGTTCAGTCGTCCAGTGGCTTGGGCGGTGCTGCCGGCTTGGCCGGTTTGGCAGCCTTGCCAGTTTCTTTCGCCTTGGGCTCCGAGGCCGGGGCAGCGGCTACTGGCTCGGGGGCAGCAATGGCTTTCTCTGCCGCCGGCAGTTCGTCAACGGCCTTGAAAATCGCCTGCGGGTCGATCTTCTCACCGCTTTCATCATCCTTGAGCATGTGGCGCTCGCCATCCTTGCCGATCAGGATCACCTTGGTGCCCTTGCTCGCGCCAAGCTTGAGTTCGCGGATCAGCGCCATGGTGGTCTGCTGCTCGAGGTTCTTGTCTTCGCGTTTACCCATCATCTGGGCGACGCTGAACAGCACCAGGTTGCGCTCCTTGAACCCGGCCTGGGTGGCCGGATCCTTCATGGCCTCCTCCAACCCGCGCAACGTCGGGTCGGCGCTGCTGGGGGCGATCACGACCAATGGCCGTGCCTTGCCCAGCTCCTTGGCCAGGGGCGCATCGCTGTCGGCAGCCAGCAGCGGGGCAGCGACGGCAAGCAGAGTGGCGAGGGTCAGTGACCGGACGAGCATGTGTATCTCCTTGTTCTCTCGATATATCAATGACTACAGATCATAGAGAAAGATCCGACACGGAGCCTAAACCACCTGAAGTGGAACATGCGCTGTGCAAAGGTAACTTCCGGTGTCCAGGCCTTCGCTCGGGACGTGCGGAAATGCCCGCCCCCCACTGCAGAGCATAGCCCAACAATGAACGCTGGCACCCTCGCCTCTCAGCCCATGCCGCTGCCACGGCTCGGCCCCGGCTGCGGCTCGGAAGTCGGCGGTGTTACCTGCGACGGGTTCTGCGCCAGCGCCGTTCGGGTCAGTTCGATGATGCGTGCCTGCACCGCCGCATCGTGCTCGGTCGACAACAGGTCCATCGTTTCGCGAAAGGTCTGGGAATCCATGCCAGTGCCCAAGGCGCGCATGCGCTCGGCAAATTCGCCATCGGCCAAGCGCATCTGAAGGCTGGCACGCTGCTCGCGCAGTTGTCGGTCGATATCCGCGTGCCGCTGCAGATGGGCCTCCAGGGCTTCCCCCGTCAGGCCGCCGCGTTGAAGGTCAAGCTCGGCGGACTGAGCCTGAAGTCGTTGAACCTCGATACTCAAGGCTTGCACGGTATCGTCATAGGACCGGGTGCCTGTCGAGTCATCGCCAGCCATCTCCTGAGCCACCTCGATACGCTCGAAGAACGGCCTCTTGATGGCGTCGAATTCCTCTTGATGGGTGTTCTTGAGGTGCTCAGTCCAGAATTCACGCATGAACAGCGACTCGACCATGGCCTGCTCGGTTTCCCCCTCGCGCAGCCGCCGGCGGGCCGCAGCCAAACGCTCAGGGTTCAAGCCGGCAGTCTGCTGGTAGGCGATGTCTGACGGCTGTGCAGGCAGATCGAACTCATCGCGCAACATGACCCGGTAGGCCAATTCGACCTCGATTTCATCGGGGTCGCTCCCCGCGACCACACGACCGGCAATGTCATCGACGGCAATCCGTTCGATTTCATCCAGGCGCCACAGCTGCCGCCCCAGGTGCACCAATGCCGCATCCTGGGCACCGCCCCGGGCGTCAACCAGTGCCTTCCAGACCAGCATGCGCACTTCCAGCCGACTGAAGTTCCCGATGACACTGTCCTGGCAGGTCCTGGGCAACATCGCCTGGGTGAAGAGTTCCTCGCGCAACTGCTCATGCTCGCGCATCGCCAGAATCATGCTGTTCACTCGCCGCCCAAGGTCTGTGCCGTGATTGCGAAAATCCAGCGTTTCGGGCAGGCGGCGCAACAGGTCCATGAAATCGGCGCTGCCCGGCGCCTCGGCCAGCCCATTCCAATGCTCGTCGAACAGTGCGGTGGAACCTGCATCGATCACCTGTCTCCAGATACCGCGTGCTCTGTCGAGCGTAGCAGCGACATCCCCCGCTTGATCGCCGGCATTCTCGGCTTCCAGCTCCTCTTCAACCATCAGTTGATGACGAATCATGAAGCTGCGCAGGCGCTGGGTAGAGGTGGCGCTCAGCGGGTTATCGCTCAACAGCACCGAGCGGGCATACCACCTAGGGGCACTGAAGAAGTGGTCGGGAAGTTCGACAATTGCGTTGTGACGCAGGTCAGCGATCGCCAGAGAGCCGCGACTCAGCAAACCGTCAGGCAACTGGCTGATTCCGGTGTGCGCCAGCTGAAGGGAGCTCAGATGTGGCATGCTTGCCACGGAAAAACTACGCCCCAACGGGTTGTACGACAAATCCAGTAACCTCAGATGCGTCAGTTGCAACAGTGTGGCTGCCTGGCGATCGTCCAGCACGATCCGATTGCCGGTGAGGTCCAGTTCCCGCAGTCGCGAGAGGTGACGTAACCGCGGCGGCAGGCGGGTAAGCCTGTTGCTGGGTAACTCGAGGACTTCCAGGCGGCCGAACGCCCGCATGAAGGTGCTGGGAATTTCGGTCAAGCCAATGCCGCGCAACGACAACGACACCACATGGTCGAAACTGACCTGTTGCGCAATCTCCGGGAGCGACTGCAATGACACGGCCCACAGGTTCAGACGTTGACCGATCACGCGCCCGAACTGGTCGTACACTCTGGGCAGGGTGCGCCGCCAGGCCGCGAGCAAGGCATCGCGCAGGTAGGCTCGCTCTCCACGGGCGCTCAGGCCGCCAGGCTGATTGGCCCACAACTGCAGGTGCGTCTCCAGCAAAGCCATCTCATCCTCTAGCCGAGTCAGCTCGATGTGAATGTTTGTGCCGCTGTTGCCGAGCATGACCAGCCAGGTTCGCACCTCGTTGTCGCTCAGGTTCGGGTACAGGTTACGCACCCTGCCGAACAACGGCCGGCATCGCCCACGTCCGGCGCCGCGACCGCTCAACGGGTAACCGACCCGCCCATCCGCCAGACGTTGCGGCGCCCGGAACCAGCCTGCAGAGGCGCGCTTGCCGAGCATCCCCACCACTTGCGAGCGACGGGCCGCCGTCGCGCGCGCCAGGGTCACACGCAGGTTGTGGGCCAGGGGCTCGGTCAACCCCAGGGCCTCCCGCTGCCCGTCGTCCACCGCGCCACTCAGGACGTCGAACAGTTCGCCTTCCTTGAGCACCACCTCTGTTGCACCGTCGAGCAACTGGAAATGCCCATCGGTGTGAACCAGGGCCAGTGTGCGAACGGCCTGTGCGCGGTCTATCGACAGCAGTACCGGGCCGTCCGCCGAGCCCTCGCACAAGCGCCAGGCCACGTTGCGCGAAGCACCCGGCAGTGTGTCCAGCACCTGCAGCGCAACGCGGGCAAGATCGGCATTCTGGCTGGCATCCAGGTACAACCCTTCGAACACCCGGGCCACCCTGATACGCCACACCGCAGCGCCCGCCTGAGAGGCAAGGTCCATCGCCACCCGGCCGTTGTCCAGCAAGCGCCCACGATCGACCACACTGGCTTCGCGCAACAGTTGCGAGGCCGCCCGACTGTGCAGTGAAGAGAACTGTCGGCACAGACGCTCGACGCCCGCGTCTCCGGTTGGCTGCTCCAACGCATACAACTGCTCGAACAGACGCCTGCGTTCGGACCAGATCAGCTCCGCCAATGCCTGATCGGAAGCATCAGCGCCGCCGGACAGCAACCGTGCCTGACCGAGTACAGCCTCGTCGGTGGCTATGATCCCACTGCGCAATTGGCTGACCACTCGACGGATGCGCAGGTCCAGCCGATAGCGGACGACACTGTCCAGCCATTCGCCATCGGCCACACGTCCCTCGACATGGACCGCGCGCAGATGCTGCGGTTGTATGTCGTGGGCGAGCAGGATTTCGTCGATCTGGTCGTCGTCCAGCTCGGCAAAGTCATGCCCCAGGCGCCGGAACGAACGCCGAGGCTCATCCCACTCCAGTGGTTGCTCCCACCACAGCCGCCAGCCGCCCGCACCATTGTGTCTGAGCACAGGCGCGTGGTTGTCGTCACCCTGCAAGCGCCAGCGCTGATCGCTACCCTGCGCAACCCGATAGTGCTGGCCATCCATTTCAATCCAGCAACCTTCGCCGGCACGGTATACACCTTGGTCGTCACGCAGCGCCCCGGCAGGCGGCGCATTGCGAAATGGCGTGAGGTCCTCCTTCCATAGTCGCGTGCTGCCGTCCTCCAGCCGGACCGGCAATAGGCTATCGACCAGCGCCGAACGGCTCCAGGCCGCTCGCGCCACCTGCGCACCTGCCGCCGTGGCTGCAATCATGGCTACATCGCCGGCGACGTTGAGCAGGTGATCGAGGGCCTCGCTGCTATCCCCCTCGTGCCAGGCCTCGACACCGTGGTAGACCTCACCCAGCAGTTCCCATGCGGTCACTGCGAGCAACACCGCGCCCAGGGCCGGCACGAAGAGCCCCGCTATATTGAGCAAAGCCCAGCCTTCTGCGGACAAGCGCTGATCGTGCTCGCGCCGGACCTGTTCATCCACCGCAGCCGAGGGCACGGCAATCATCGCCGCATCGGCCTTGACCTGCGCAATGCGCGCACGGCCCAGCGCACTGAACAGCGAGCCTTCCAGGGTACTGGCAGTAGCCTGGTCGGTGATCTCCCAGGGGTGCATATGCTCTTCCAGTGCGATGTTTGCCAGGTCCGACACGCCCTGGTAGCCCGAAACAACGGCGGAAAAGAACGACTGCGCATCGCGGCGCAACACAAAGCGGCTGAAGAAACGCTGGTACCCGGGCAGGCGCAGGCGCTTGCCCAGGTCATTGGCAAAGTGGCGCAGGTCGGGGAATGCGCTCCACGGAGTCGTCGGATCGCCCGGAATGTGGACCAGCACGCGGTAGCTGGAGCTGTACAGCGGGCTGAAGATCTCGTCACGAACATCCAGCACCACGATCTGCTCCAGGGTGCACGCCAGCAGGCTCAGGCGCTTGCACTGCACCGGACGTCCTTCGAAGGTCAACGAGGCTTTCTGCGCGCAGAGATTGTGCACCAGCAGGTATTCGTCCTCGCTCAGAACACCTTTGAGCCGCGCAACGCAGGCATCAGCCAGCATACCGTAGCGATGGGCCCGGCCGAACACCGATTCGGCGGCAGCGCCCGAATGGCTGTCCTGCTCCAGCACGGTGTGCAAATGACGCTGGTATTGACCGCCCAGGTCCAGAGACCGGCACAATGCAGCGAAACGGCGCGCGTTGGGCAGCCGGGCAGATGCATTGCGAGGATCGCTTAGCCCGTTGCCGGGTAACTGCCCGCCGTCCTCGGTTTCCTCCTCGCGGAAATTGCGCAGCGCCGCCTCGACCAGGGGCATTTGCGTGTACACCGGCTCCGTCACCGGGTAACCGATGGGTATCGAGGTGAGCACTGGCTCGCGGTGACCACGACGAAACTGCAACGCGCGGACATCGAACGGCCCATCGACATGGGGCCTGAAGGCCTCGGCCAAACGCGTTTCGGCAAAGCTGTCCAGGCTGTCCAACTGCCCCATGATGGCTTGGGCCCGCGCCTGGAAATACACGCTGAGCCTCATCGCCTCGTACAGGTGCTTGACCTGCTCCGGGGAAGCCTGGCGTAGCCAGTCCGGCAAACGCTGACCAATCACGGCGTCCTGATGCAGTGCGTGAACATCAGGGACGGCGGTGGCGTCTTGTTCGTGCTGTACGCGGGGGGTCGTCATGGCGTAGCGCTCCTTGGAAAAGAAGCGCAGGCTAGGTGGCAGCGGCCATGCTCGGGCAGTAGATAGATGCCACCCCGGCGGCAGCCGCCCCCCCTCAGAAGAGCAGGAGCTGGCGATCGGTCAGGCTGGCGAAGTCATCCCCCACGAACGGCAGGATCGCATCCGCCACCGGCTGCAACTGACGGCTCAGGTAGTGCTCGTGATCGACTGGCGACTGCAGGTTCTCCAGGGGCTCCGGGCCAGCCGTGGTGATGACGTAGCTGATCCAGCCGCCGCGCTGGTATTGCAGCGGGCGCCCCAGGCGCAAATTGTATTCATCGGCAAGACGCGCGGCGCGCACATGGGGTGGCACGTTGCGTTGGTAGTCCTGCAACGGACGACGCAAGCGCTTGCGATACACCAGCAGTTCATCCTGCTCGCCCAGCAGCGTGCGTCGTACATAATCGCGCACATAGTCGCGATAGGGCTGGCCACGGAAAATCCGGCCATACAGTTCCTGCTGGAACTGCCGGGCCAGCGGCGACCAATCGGTGCGTACCGACTCCAGCCCTTTGAAGACTACCTCGTCCTGACCGTCGGCGCGCTGCACCAACCCGGCATAGCGCTTCTTGCTGCCCTCCTCGGTGCCGCGGATGGTCGGCATCAGGAAGCGCCGGTAGTGGGTTTCGAACTGCAGCTCCAACGCACTGTGCAGGCCCATCTCCTGGCGCAGGTGTTCGCGCCACCACTGGTTGACCTCGGCCACCAGTGCACGCCCGATATGCGTCGCCTGATCCTCGTCATGCGCGCCCTTGAGCCAGACGAAGGTGGAGTCGGTGTCGCCATAGATCACGTCATAACCACGTGCTTCGATCAAGGCGCGGGTCTGGCGCATGATCTGGTGCCCACGCAGGGTGATCGACGAGGCCAGGCGCGGGTCGAAGAACCGGCAACCGCTGGAGCCAAGCACACCGTAGAAGGCGTTCATGATGATCTTCAGGGCCTGGGACAACGGGGCGTTACCCGCTTTCTTCGCCGCCTCGCGATTCTGCCAGACGCGCTCGACGATGGCCGGCAAAGCGTGACGGGTACGCGAGAAGCGAGCGCCACGAAAGCCCTCGACCGAGCTGGCCTGATCGGGCTCACGCAAGCCTTCCACCAGCCCCACCGGGTCGATCAGGAAGGTACGGATGATCGATGGATACAGACTCTTGTAGTCCAGCACCAGCACCGACTCGTAAAGGCCTGGCTGCGAGTCCATGACGAACCCGCCCGGGCTGGCCTCCCCCTCGCGGCTGCCCAGGCTCGGCGCGACGAAACCCAGCCGGTGCATGGCCGGGATGTACAGGTGACAGAACGCCGCCACCGAGCCGCCGCTGCGGTCCACCGGTAGGCCAGTCACCGTGGCACGTTCAAGAAGGAAGTCGAGCAGCCGGGTGTGCTCGAAGATGCGGGTGACCAGCTCGCAATCCTTGAGGTTGTAGCGCGCCAAGGCCGGCTTGTCCTCGGCGAACATCCGGTTGATCTCATCCATGCGCTGGTAGGGGGTGTCGATAGCCTTACCTTCCCCCAGCAGGGTCTGGGCAACGTTTTCCAGACTGAACGAGGGGAAGCTCCAGGTCGCCGAGCGCAGGGCCTCGATGCCGTCGATCAACAGCCGCCCCGGCGCGTCGGCGAAGAAATGCGTACGGCTGCCATGCTCGCGCAGGGTCATCGGCGCACCGTCGCGACCCAGGCACAGAGGCACCTGCAATTGCCGAGCGTGATCGTGAAGGATGCGCAGGTCGAACTGCACCAGGTTCCAGCCGATGATCGCGTCCGGGTCATGGCGTGCCAACCAGTGGTTGAGGCATTCGAGCAACTGGCCACGGTCGGCGCAGTAGTGCAGGTCGAAATCCTCTACCTGCGCCTGGCCGTTGGCAGGGCCGAGCATATAGACCTGACGCTGGCCGCACCCCTCCAGCGCGATGCTGTACAACTCGCCACGTTCGCTGGTCTCGATATCCAGAGACACCAGGCGCAGGCTCGGTCGGTAGTCCGGATGCGGCTTGAGCTGTGCATCCACGACCGCTCCCTGGGCATCGACACGACCACCGAACGACACCGGCGCGGTAATGAAGCGCTCCATCAGATAGCGCTCCGGCGGCCGGATATCAGCCTCCAGCACCTCGACGCCGGCCGTGCGCAGGCGTTTGTCCAAGGCCATCAGCTGGCGGTGTTGGCGGCAGTACAGGCCCATTACAGGCCGCTGCTGAAAGTCGCGCAGCTCAAGGGGGCGCAACTCTGCGCCCGGCTCATCGGCGAGCAACAGTTGCGCGTGGGCGGCCTGCTGTGCGGGCACGAACGCCACCGAAACCTGCGCGCCCAGGCGCACGCGCCGGGGGCCCTGGTCGGTGGCCAGCCAGAACTCCACGCACGTGCCGTCGGGGGTGTCATGCCAATGACGGGTCAGGACAAAACCCTGCTGCAGCTCCACATGGACCTCACACACTTGATCAAGCGCGGATTCTACTCGCTTTGCGCAAGCCTCGGGACGCCCCGCGATCCTGCAACCCACGGACGAATGTGAAAAATTTGGCGATTTTTTTGGCATACCACGCTTTCGGACCGCGACAAATCCTGACACACTTATTGCTAATCATTCTCATAAGTACTAGCAACAAGGATATCTGGCATGACCCCTGCTGCTCCGCCTCGTCGTTTCGCGCCCAACCTGTTGACCCTGGCCATCTGTATCAGCACCTTGCCCCATGCCATGGCCGACGACCAGCAACCACCCGGAACACTGGAACTGGGCGCCACCGAGATCACTGACAACCGGCTGGGCAGCACCACCGAAGGCAGCACGTCCTACACCACCGGCGCCATGAACACCGCGACCAAGCTGCCGTTGACCATGCGCGAGACGCCACAGGCGGTCACGGTGATCACTCGTCAGCGCATGGACGACCAGAACATGACCAGCATCAACGACGTGGCCCGCTACACCCCTGGGCTGTTCCTCAACCAGTCCAGCGGCCCCGGCCGCCAGAGCTACACCGCCCGGGGCTTCGACGTCGACAACCTGATGTACGACGGCATCCCGAGCGCCTATACCGGATCGGTGGTTGGCGCCCAACCCAACCTGGCGATGTTCGACCGCGTCGAAGTGGTCCGCGGTTCTACCGGTCTGGTCACAGGCGCCGGTACACCATCAGCGGCCATCAACCTGGTGCGCAAGCGCCCGCTGGCCGAGCAGAAAGTCACCGTGACCGGCGCGGCCGGGAGCTGGGACAACTACCGTGGCGAACTCGACGCCTCCAGCCCGCTCAACGACAGCGGCACCCTGCGCGGCCGAATCGTGACCTCCTACCGCGATGCCAACGGGTTCCGTGATGGCCAGGAAGAAAACCACGGGCTGTTCTATGCCATCAGCGAAGCCGACCTGAGCGATGACACCACCTTGACCCTGGGCTTTTCACACCAGAAGGACAAGACCAATTTCTTCTGGGGCGCGATCCCCACCGACCTCAGCGGCCATCACCTGGATGTGTCGCGTTCGTACAACCCCGGCACCGACTGGGAAGACAAGGACCAGGAGATCAACACCCTCTTCGCCGAAGTGCGCCAGCACCTGGCCAACGACTGGAAACTGCAGGTCAACGCCAACTACAGCGAGCAGAACGCACTGTTCCGCGGTTCTTACCAGTCGCGCTGGAACACTGCCAAGACCTTGAGCAGGACGGTCTACCAGTCCGCGCACGACGAAAACCAGCTGGGCCTGGACGCCTTCGCCAGCGGCCCCTTCGAGCTGCTGGGCCGCACCCATGAACTGGTGCTGGGTGCCAGCAAGCGCATCTACGACATGAACAAGCGCGACTACAGCCCCTATGACACCAACTATCCGCTCGACGGCGGCAAGCCGAACTTCCTGCACACCGGAAACAGTCGCTACCTGATCAACCAGGAAGGCGTCTACGCCACCACCCGCCTGAGCCTGGCCGACCCGCTCAAGCTGATTCTCGGGGGGCGCCTGGACTGGTACGACTACGACCAGCGCGACAGCAACGACGGCGACTACAAGGTGACCCGCAACGTCACCCGCTACGGCGGCCTGATCTATGACCTGGACGAGCATCACTCGGTGTATGTGAGCTACACCGACATCTTCACCCCGCAGAGCGGCAAGGACGTTTCCGGCAAGCCGATCATCCCGATCGTCGGCAAGAACTATGAAGTCGGCATCAAGGGCGAATACTTCGACGGTGCATTGAACGCCAGCCTTGCGGTGTTCCGTATCGATCAGGAAAACCGCCAGGTCGAGATCGGTGCGGCCAACTGCCCGCAGATGACCTGCTACGAGGCCTCGGGCGAGGTCCGCAGCCAGGGTATCGATTTCGAGCTGCAGGGCGCACTGACCGACCATTGGCAGATCGGCACCGGCTACACCTACGCGCGCGTGCACACCATCAAGGACGAGAAGAACCCGGCCAGCGTCAACAAGCCGCTCAAATCCGACACGCCCGAGCACCAGTTCAAGCTGTTCACCACCTACCGCTTCCAGGGCCCGCTGGAGAAGCTGCGGGTGGGCGGCGGCATCACCTGGCAGAGCCGCATGTACAACGACATCCCGGTCGATGGCGGCAACTATCGGCTGGTACAGGGCAGCTACGCGGTCACCGACCTGCTGGCCGGCTACCAGGTCAACCAGCATCTGGACCTGCAGCTCAACGCCAACAACATCTTCGACAAGAAGTACTACTCGTCCATCTCCAAGTCGGTGGACTACGGCGGCGACACCTTCGGCGATCCGCGCAACCTGATGCTGACGGCCAAGTACAGCTTCTGACCCTCGCGGGCTGGCAGGCAAGGCCTGTCAGCCCCGGATTGCCCGCTCGATCGTGGCGATGTCGATCTTGTCCATCTCCATCATCGCCTCGAACGCCCGTTTGGCTGCCGCGCGGTCGCTACCGCCGACCGCGTCGGTCAGCACTCGCGGGCTGATCTGCCACGACAGCCCCCATTTATCCTTGCACCAGCCGCACACGCTGGCCTGGCCACCGTTATCGATGATCGCGTGCCAGTAGCGGTCGGTCTCGGCCTGGTCGTCGGTGGCCACCTGGAACGAAAACGCCTCGGAGTGCTTGAACGCGGCCCCGCCATTGAGACCCAGGCACGGAATGCCCATCACGATGAACTCCACCGTAAGCACATCACCCTCCTTGCCCGAGGGGTAGTCGCCCGGCGCCTTGTGCACGGCGAGCACACGGCTGTCGGGGAAGGTAGCGGCGTAGAACTTCGCCGCCGCCTCGGCATCGCTGTCGAACCACAGGCAGATGGTGTTCTTGCTGGGCATGGCAGGCCCCCGGATCGGTGGATGATCCTGAGCAGTCTAGCCGGGCCCGTGACCACTGGCCGACGAGGGCGACACACGGATAGCTCAGAATTTTCCTACCCATAAAACGGAAAGCGTGAAGTCGAAATTGGGACTTCCCCGTCGCAACATTGCCACCACGGCTGATTGATGGCCGTTAGAAAGTCTCTGGCATATCAACGACAAGGAAGCCTCACATGGACATTCGCACGCTGCCGGGCAACGACGCCTGGGATTACGGTATCAGCCTCGACAAACACATCGTCTGCAGCGTGCCGGTCGGCGAAAACGCCCAGGGCTACATGCAGTTCGACACCACCCGCACCGCCATCGGCGAGGCGGTGTTCCAGCTCAAGTACCGCGACGACTACGACCTGGTGGACTTCCTCGCAGAATCTGTCGTCCAGGCGATACAGAATGTCCCGGTGGATGTCGTGCTGCCCATGCCCGCCAGCCGCCAGCGTACTCGCCAGCCCGTGCACGCGGTGGCAGAACGGGTAGCCCAGTTGCTGGAGCTCGAGTACTGCGACCAGACACTGATCAAGCACAGCAGCACCGTCGCAATGAAAGACCTGGCGACCTATGAAGAGCGCTGCGCTGCACTGCAAGGTTGCTTTGTCACCCAAGACAAACTCCACCCGTGCAATGTCCTGCTGCTCGACGATCTGTTCGACACTGGCGCCTCGCTGGAAGCCGCCTGTACCGCCCTGCGCGGATACGCTAGCATCCGCTCAATTGCAGTCGTCACCCTTACACGGAGGCATTGATGCCGAAGGTTTTCATCTCCGGCTCGATCACGCTCAAGCCCCCCCCCCCCCCCCCCGGGGGGG
>NZ_JABWRO010000050.1:0-35845 GCF_014268985.1 Pseudomonas sp. RW10S2
ATCGCGGGACAAGCCCGCTCCTACAGGGATTAGGCCGGTCTTTGGGTTTTGAGCAAGACAGTTCAGTGCAGCCTGCCGCGCTCGACATCCGTCATCAGTGCTTTGGCAAAGGCGCTCAGGTAGTCGGCGGCGGTCAGCAGCCGGTTGTCCTGCTCCATCAACCCTTCGTGCAGCAGGTGGCGGATGCAGGCGAGCAGGTTCATCACTTCGTCGTAGGCGTGTTCGGCGGGGATGCCGGGCAGGATGCGGAACATGTCCACAGGCGGGTTGCCGGACTCGTGGAAAGTTTCCAAGCCAGCAGTCAGGAGAGGTGGGTCGGGGAGACCGCGATCAAGGCCGCGCGTCGCTGGGGTTATCGGGTCAAGGGCATCGCCCGTGACAAGGCGCGTATCGTCACCGCCACCGACAACTTCCATGGTCGCACCACTACCATCGTCGGGTTCTCCACCGAGCCGCAGTACAAGGATGGCTTCGGCCCGTTCAGCGACGGTTTTGACACTGCGACCTTCGGCGATATCGACAGCTTCCGTGCCGCCATCGGCCCGAATACCTGCGCCGTGCTGATCGAGCCGATCCAGGGCGAGGCCGGCATTCGCGTGCCGCCACAGGACTTCCTGCGTCAGTTGCGCGAGCTGTGCGACGCCACCAACACCCTGCTGATTCTTGACGAGATCCAGTCGGGCCTTGGGCGTACCGGCAAGACCTTCGCTTTCGAGCACGAGGGCATTCGCCCGGATGGCCTGATCGTCGGCAAGGCGCTGGGCGGCGGGATCCTGCCGGTCTCGGCGTTTATCGCCGACCATGCGCTGATGGACCTGTTCGATGCCGGCAGCCATGGTTCGACCTTTGGCGGCAACCCGCTGGCGGCAGCGGTGGGCCTGGAGGCGCTGCGCGTGCTGCAAGACGAGCAACTGGCGCAGAACAGTGCCGAGCTCGGCGCCTACCTGCAACAGCGCCTGCGTGAGATGGCGGTGCCGTTCGTGCGTGATATTCGTGGCCGTGGGCTGTGGGTCGGGATCGAGCTGGACCGCCCGGCGCGGCCATACTGCGAGGCGCTGATGGCGCTGGGCGTGCTGGCCAAGGAAACCCACGAGACCGTGCTGCGCATCGCGCCGCCGCTGTGCATCAGCCGCGATGAGTTGGACTGGGGGCTGGAGCGGATTGCCCAGGTGCTGGTTGATTGCTAGCCGAGTGGCTTGGACCGCGGTGTTCTTCTCGCGGGCAAGCCCGCCCCCACGATCTTGCTATTGATCCTGATTCGGCTGTTTCCCTGTGCGCCGCCCTGTTCCCGATCACTTAATCGGCTGCGCTACCGCCAGTCAGTTTGAGCGTGCTCAAGGCCGCAACGCCGCTGTGGGCTGAAGTTGGAGTTCGATATGTCGAGAATACGCAAGTCAATCTGCGTTTCATTGACCGTGTCCCGGCAGGCGACAGCGTGACCTTGAGCGCTATCCTTTTAAGGGTTGGGGCTGCGCTTGCACGATCTCGATCAAGGCCCTGCGGTCCTGGATATGCGACTGTATGACGCCTTGAGCTTCACTGTCGCAGAATCAGGCGTGCGGCTAACTCGGGCAGTGCGGGTTGTCATGGTAAGTGATCAATCTCCTGCATTTGGACGCTATCAGCCCATGTGCAGCCGATCATCGATTATCTCTGAAGGTTCTCGCTCAGCGCTATTGCGTTATTGCGGCGTACCGCAAAGACCATTGCCTGCGCTGTTCTAGGTGTCATGTGTCGGCCGTCAGGTAAGAAGCCCGCTTACTGGGCGTTGTCAGGAAAACTGACGAGTTTCTATGCAGTAGGCCATCAGCTCTTGATCACTGTCGATCTCCAGCTTGCGCATGGCCGACACTTTTTGTGCACTCACCGTCTTGTTGCTGCGGCACAGTTGCCGCGCAATGTCACTCACCGACAAGCCAGTCACGAACAGGCGCAGCACCTCCATTTCACGAGGCGAGAGACTTTGAAAGCGATCCTCTACCTGGCCGGGGCGGACCAGCACCGAGCGCGCCTCGGGTTTAGGGCTGGTGTAGCGACGCTGCGAACTCAGAGCGGTCAACGCCTTCTCGATCTCTTGATGCAGGTGGTTTTTCTGGATCACGCCGACAACCCCCAGTTCCTGCAGGCGTGACAGGATCAGGCTGTTGGAAATCATCGTCAGCACCAGGACCTGCGTCTGTGGGAAATTGCGCAGCACGTACTCGATCAACTTCAGGCCATCGCCATAGGTGGCATCGCCGGGCATGTTGAAGTCGGTGATAAGCAGCTGCGGGTTGTGCTTGCGTAGCTGCTCGATCAACTCACTGGAGCTGACCGCCTCGCCTACTACGGTGTAGCGCCCATCGCGCTGGATGATTTCGCGCACGCCGAGTAGCACTATGGGATGGTCATCGGCGATGACGATCTTCAATTGAGACATTGGTGGAATCTCTTGCAGTAGATGGTAGGCATCATTGAGTTTGCTCGCCCAAAGATTGCGCCAATGCCGCGAGGCGGGCGCAGAGGGCTCTGATCTGTACGATCAGCGGCGCGTCGAGCGGACCCGCATGCAACGCTTCTTCCAGTTGCTGGCAGAGGTGGTGGAGTGCCTGTGCGTGCACACTGGCCAGAGCTCCACTCATGCTGTGCAGGCGTTGACGCACGACAAGTGCATCTGACGCCTGAAGCCCTTGCTCGATCTGAGAAATGTCCGCCACCAGCGTCTGAGCCATCAGCTCGCGCATGGCAGGCGACAGCTCGATCCAGCCTTCCTGATCGTCCTTTGCCGACGGCGCCAAAGGCTGCAACTGCAGGCTATTGGCTTTACGGCAGTGCGACATCAGGGCTTGGCGGAGCATGCCCAGGCTCAGCGGCTTGACCACCCAGGCGCTCATGCCCATGGCCAGGCAATGCTCGCCTTCTTCACGTAGGGCGTTGGCGGTAACGCCGATGATCGGTACATCCACGCCCTGCACGCGCAGGGCTTGCGCCAGCTCATAACCGTTGAGACGTGGCATGTTGATGTCGGTGATGACCAGGTCGAATGTCTGGGTATGCCACAGTTTCAGCGCGTGTTGACCGTCGTTGGCAACCGTCGGGTGGGCACCCAGCGCTTCGAGCTGCTCGCGCAGCACCGCTTGGCTGACCGGATTGTCCTCTGCAACCAGTACGCGCACGTTCAGGCAGGGCTCATCCAGGCATGTAGGCAGCAGTGAGGTCGGCGGTGGCGGTGGCGCAGTGTGAACGATAGGCAGGGTGATCAGCAGAGAGAAGCTGCTGCCCAGCCCGGGCTCGCTCACAACCCGCATGCTCCCGCCCATGAGTTCGCTCAACTTTTTGCAGATCGACAGACCCAACCCTGCACCATTGCCATCCTGGCCGGGCGCGACCTGATAGAACGGTTTGAACAGTTGCTCAATCGCTTGCTCCCTGATGCCGACGCCGGTATCGGTGACCTGCCATTGCAGCGAGACGCAGTCGGCGTTGCGCGATTGCACAGTCAGACGCAGGCGAACACGGCCCGAGTCGGTAAACTTGATGGCGTTGCCCAACAGGTTGTGCATTATCTGCCGCAGCCGCCCGGCATCACCCAGGATCTGCTTGGGGATCTGCGGATCTATCTCCGCTTCGATATCCAGGCCTTTGTTGCGTGCGGTTGCGCTGAAGGCAACCACTGCATCCTCCACCAGTTGAGCGGGGTCAAACGGCGCCTCCTCAACCGGCATCTGGCCCGATTCGATCTTGGATACGTCCAGTACGTTGCTGATCAGTTGGAACAGCACTGTTGACGAGCCCTGGATGACTTCCAGGTAGTGGCGTTGACGCTCGGTCATATCAGTCAGCGAGAGCAGTTCCAGATTGCCCAGCACGCCATAAAGCGGCGTGCGGATTTCGTGACTCATGGTCGCCAGGAACACGGTCTTGGCTTCGTTGGCGGCAGTGGCGCGGCGGTGTGCCTGGTTCAGCATCAAGGTCTCGTCTACATGCCGTGTGATGTCATTGCAGCCACACAGGAACACGTCCTGGCCCTCGTAGCGGGCGGCCACGACCACGACCTGAACATAGCGACCGTCGACCAGCAGGCAGGTCTCCCCGGGCGCCTGATCGCCATCATGGCTTTCCAGCAATTGGAGGACGGCTGGGGTGGCAGCCAACTGCGCAGCGCGCTGGTTTTCCAGCAGCAGCTTGCGGTCACTGCGACGCAGAACACACAACCCAACGGGTGCGTTGTGCAGCATCAGGCGGTTGAATGACTCGTTCTCGAACAGGCGTTCTTGCGCCTTTTGAGCTGGTATGACGATACGGGTCTGGTACCAGCGGTTGATCCACAGGCCGACCAGAATCGCCGCAATAAACGTCAGCATCAGCCCCATCAACGGCCATTTGGCATAGCGCAGAAAGTCCTGATAGCTGATTGCATAAAGGCCGGTCCAGCGCTCCCCGGAGTTCGATATCAACTTGAAACGCAGCCCCTGCTGATTGAAGCTCAGCCCCAAAGGAGCAGTGGTGCCTGGCTCCAGAGCGCCGAGCACTACGTCGTCCTCAGGCGAGATCAGGGTGAACTGGTTGTACACCGGCAATTGCAGCACCCGCTCGAACTCATCGACCTGGGCGGTATCGACGGCGGCGGCTAGGACCAGCAGGCCATTCGCTTTGCCGGCAGGAAGCAGGGCACTGGCAGCGTCCAGGCCGATCATCGCGACAATGCTGCGGTGCTTCTGGTACAGCTGCGAGGGCGCGCGCATCCAGCGCACACGATGATCGTTCAGCAGGGTCTGTGAGGGCAGGATCTGCTGCAGACGGTTGATGACAGAGCTGTATTGCTCTTGCAGCAGCGGCAGATGCTGGCGAGGTGCATCTGCGGCGGGAATTGCCAGGCTGGCTTCGCCGGCCGGGCTGAGAATGAACAGTTGTGGTGAAGAATAGAATGAACTGGCCCAGAACCCGCCAAAGTAGTCGGTCATCTGCACGCCCAAGGCCAGCGCTCGGCCTTCGTCTTCTTTGCTATAGCCTGGGCCATGGGCCAGGGAGAACGGCAACGAAAGGTCGAAACCTTTGGCCTTGAGCAACACCTGATCACCAATAGGCTGAGTCTGGATCACTGAAACGGACTGTACCGAGTGCAGGGGCGGCGAGCTGCTGTAACGGTAGCCGGTCGCTACATTTCGCATAAACGACTCGTGCTCGTGGATGATTTCCACGACCCGAGCGAAATGAAATTCGACGCGCTGTTGTTCGGCCTCCAGCAGCCGCGACACCGCCCAGTAGCAGGTGCTGGACAGAAGAATCAGCAAGCCTGTCATCAGCAACAGAGCTTTGTTCAGGCGTTGGGAACTCAGCGCCAGGGCGTCCAGGTGTAGGCTCGCGTGTTTCATGGGGGTAGGGCTCGGCTAAAGGAAGAAAATAGACCGACGCTAAAGGTGCGCAAATAGCGTCTATCGTCCTTGAACAGTCAGCACTTCCCTGAGCTGAATCGTTTGACCATGAGGTTTCAAATTAGTGCTGGCCGTGGGCCATCTTCCCTTAATAAATTGGCCAAGTCATCTCGCGCGACTGCTGGAGAGATGATAAAACCCTGCACGTGGTCACACTTGATTCGGCGAAGCACTGCCAATTCGGCTTGGGTTTCTGCACCCTCGGCGACCGTGATGAGGCCAAGCTTGCGTCCCAGTTCGGTGATGCTGAGCAAGGCTGACGCCAAGCCGTCGTTTTCGCCGCAGCCTGATACCAGCGAGCGGTCGATCTTGAGCTCCGTGAACGGCGTCGACACCAGATTGAAGTACGAGCTGTACCCCCTGCCGAAGTCGTCCTGAGCGAGGCCGAACCCCATCAGCCGCAAGCGACATGCACCGGCGTAGTAGCTGCTGGACAGTTGGGTGGTAGAGGTCTCGGTGAGCTCGAAGGTGATCTGGCGGGGGTCGGCCTGGTTGATCCGTACCTGGGCCAGCAAGCGGTCGACCAGGTCGGCATGATCGAGCAGGTGGGTCGGCAGATTGATCGATACAGGCAGCGGATGGCCCATGCGCTCCCACTGTGCCTGGGCGCCAAGGGTTTGACCCAGCATGCAGGTGAGCAGCTCGATTTCCAGTTCGGCGTTTTCGATCTCATCGAGAAAAGCGCCGGGCATAAGCAAACCTTCGGCAGGATGTACCCAGCGCGCGAGCGCCTCGGCACCGACGATGCTTCCGTCATGCAGCGACATCTTCGGCTGGAACCACGCTTGGATTTCACCGTTCTCGAGGGCCTTGGCCAAGGTGCTGCGCGAACGGCAGCCTCGCGGTCTGCTGCTGAATGCTCGGGCCTGTTCGGTGAGGTCATCGAGTCGTTCGCGCAAACCGACAACTTCAGCCTCTCGGACCGGCTTGGAGATCAGGCCGGCGACGCGCAGCCCAAGATTCTTGGCGACCTGGCCGGAGCCAACCAGCATGCGTCGCGATGCTGCGGTCATCAATGCCAGGGCAGGGGGACGATGCAGTTGCGCCAGTTGCTGTATCAGTTGCACACCGTCCATATGCGGCATCATCAGGTCAGTCAGCAGCAAGTCATATCGGCTACTTGCCAGGCGCTGCAGTGCAGTGGCGCCATCCCAGGCCAGTTCCACCTCAAAGCCGCCTGCCGCCTGGAAGACAGTCGTCAGGTACTGGTGTTGAAACGGATGGTCCTCGACTATTAGCACGCGATACACGTTCACGACACGCTTCTCTGGTAAGGCTGCAAGCACTGGTACAAGGCGTGCAGCGTGAAGGGTTTGACAAGCAGGTGTGCCATGCCTGCCCCCAGGCAACGCTCTGCCTCATCCAGCATGGCGTTGGCAGTAGCACCGATGATCGGTACGCTGCAGCCCCTTGCGCGCAGCTCCCCGGTGAGTTGATAGCCGTTCATGCGCGGCATGTTGACATCGGTCAGGACGATGTCGAAGTCGGCGTCTTGCCACAGCGCCAGGGCCTCGACACCGTCGCGCGCCAGCACCACGGTGCAGCCTAGTTCCTCGAGTTGGTCGCGCAGAATGAGCTGATTGATCATGTTGTCTTCTGCCACCAGCAGGTGCAGATTCAGCCGGCCTTTCTGAACCGTGACAGGCTTCATCGGCTCGTCTTGCAGTTCTATGCCCAACGCTTGGCCGACGGCACGATTGAGTGCCTGAAGGTTGTTCAGCCCCACGCGCCAGGTGCGCTCGTCGACCTGGACAATGCCGTGTGCATCCTGCGCCACCACGACCCGATTACCATTCCAGTCATCTTTGAGGGTGGTACTGGCCTGACCTGGACACAGCTCGACCAGCGTCGCGCCAGTATCCAGTTGACTCGTATCCTGGCCTGTCAGCTGTGCCCGTGCCCCCCAGCGGCGCAGCCAGCCCGCAGTGTGCTCAGCCAGTTCCTGCACCTGCGAGTGGACATAGATGCGCTCACTGACCAGTGGCTGAGCCCAGGCGTACTGCGTATGCGCTGAGACCTGCTCGAGCGGCAGGGTGAACGTGAAGCTGCTGCCCAGGCCCGGTTCGCTGAACACCCTGAGCGAGCCATTCATCAAGTGCACCAGGCGCTTGCAGATGGACAGGCCCAGGCCGGTGCCAGCGACCACATTGGCGGTCGGGCTGCTTTGAAAGAACGGCTCGAACAGCTGTTGTTGATCCTGCGTAGGAATGCCCTTGCCGGTATCGACTACCTGCCACTGCAACATGGCCCGTTCGCCCTCGCGGGACATCAGCAGCAGGCGCACCACAATGCGTCCGGTCTCGGTGAATTTGACTGCGTTGCTCAGCAGGTTGCCGAGAATCTGACGAATCCGGGTGACGTCCCCCAGCACGTGCTCGGGCAGTCGCGGATCAATACAGGCGAACAGCTGCAGGCCTTTGCTCTGGGCCGCGCCGGTATAGTTCTGGATTACGTCCTGAGTCAGCTCCAGCGGCGCAAAAGTCGTGAGCTCCAGTGCCAACTGGCCGGCTTCGATCTTCGACACATCCAACACATCGCAGATCAATTGCAGCAAGGATGCCGAGGAGCCTTCGATCGCGGTGAGGTAGCCGCGCTGCTGTGTGTCCAGCTGAGTCCGGGAAAGCAGTTCGAGCGTTGCCAGCACGCCATACAACGGGGTGCGGATTTCGTGGCTCATCGTTGCCAGGAACAGCGTCTTGGCTTCATTGGCTGCGTCGGCCAGGGTGCGAGCCTGCTGCAAGGCCATTTCGGTGGTTTTGCGTTCGGTGATGTCACTGAATGCACAGATCAGTACATCTTCGCGCTGATAGCGCGTTGGAGCATAGCTCAGGAACAGATGTCGACCGTCCGCCATCTGTAGTTCGTCGGTGCTGCTTCGCTCTGCTTCGGAACCAAAAGCGCGGTCAATCCATTGATGGCATAGCCGCGTTCGCTCATCGCCCATCCCCAGCCACTGTGTCGATAGTTGATTTTCCAGCACCACCGCGCCATCGCTGCGGCGCAGCACGCACAAGGCCACAGGGGCGACGTGAATCACTGCGCTGCAGAACGCCTCGCTTTCTATCAGGGCGTCAATACGCGCGGCGGCCGGCACGATCAACCGCTGGTTGATCCGCTTGACGCACCAGAGCATGAACACCGTGGCCAGAAGGCAAATAAGAAGCGCCGCCGCAAGCGGTATTGCCAAGCTGGGAAGCAAGGATTTCAGTTGTATGCTGTAGATGATTTGCCAGTTGGAATAGTCCAGATGTTTGCGGATAGTCAGCCTTTCCGGCAACCAGAACCCGCCCTCCCAGCCGAAGCTGGTGGACGTCGGGAGGTTATCAGCCCGTTGCGTGCTTGCAGGCGGGAGCGGGGCGTTGCTCAGAATCAGTTGACCATTGGCATCCAGCAACTTGAAGTCACCAGCCTGCTCGTGCTGCAGGGCTTTGATCAGGTTTGGGCCATCGACCTCAAGCCCCAGCCAGCCTGAGGTGGCCTTGCGTTCGTCCATTCTGATGAAGATATACAGCGGTGAATCCAGTCGGCCGGGATCGGTCAGCCAGAGTTCATCTTGAGACGCCTGGATATCGTTGGCCGATCGCACGCGCTCAAGCACCCGCGAGGGCATGCTCTCAGCATGGGTGGCGGCGGTGAACAGGCGTTGCACCTCTGCGCCTGGCGTTTGCGGCACATAGATCAGGTTGACCTCGTTGGTCCGCAGGTAATCGAGCATCCGCCGGGTCAGCCATAGGCTCCAGATTTCATGGTCCTGGCCGAGGATGATATGAATCTCCTCTTCCGGCACATTGTTGGTTTCGGCGGCGGCAAGCGTGGGTTGCCTGACCGTAGACAACCCCAACCCTTTGAGCAGCGTCTGGCGGCTGACGAAGAAACCCTGAGCATCAAAGATCGCTTCGTTCATGTAGCTGCGGCGGGACGATATCTCCTGATTCAGCGTTACACGAAGGTAGCTGTAAGCACCGATGAACACTCCCGCTACAAGGCTGAAGGCGAACAGGCACAGGAGCTTGCGCGCCGCCTGCGGCGTCGAGAGCGAGGAGTGGAGCGTCGGGATCAGGTGGTCAGGTCTCATCGGCGCCAGCCTAGTGCGCGGCTGCCGTGTCCTGAATAGGACGGATCTCAATCTCTAGTCGGCAAGCCTTGGTCAGCGGCTGCTGAGCATGGGGGGATGCTTAGGCATGCTTCAAAGCACTTTCTGGGTAATCACATAGCGGCCTTGTTTGACCGCGCTGCCCGTGGCGTTGATCAGTACATACTCCTGATCCATCTTGGTTGAGGGCTGCGGCAATGGCTGGATGCTGATGTGCAGGGGCGGTGTGCTCGCAGCGGCTTGAACCGTCAAGGTCGAAAACGTCGCATCCTGCGCACATGATTCCCACACCCTGCCTTGGCTGTACGTGGTGACATTGCAGAGTCCAGTCACCACCGCTCCAGTGAAGCGCACAGTGCCATGCAGCGGCGTCCTATCTTCGGCCTGGCTCAATAGGGGCAAAGAGCAGAGCACCGCAGCAACGAAAAATCCTTTCATGTTTGCATTCCAATTTTGAGTGACTAATCGGCTTATCGGCTGGCGGCCAAATAGGGTGAGAGCTGAATCCTTTCACCCGACGAATGGTCCGGCATGCACGATTCCCTGCCGCGAGGATTTTTCCATCAAGTCAGTACAGACCCCCTTAGCGGGGCTGAAATAGCACTCTGATCAACTGCCCGGGCATGGTGCCGCGGCGAATGTGGCCGATGTAGCGGCGCCCGCCACCTGTTGCATGGCTAGGAAAGTTTTATCTGTGCCGAAGCGGGTCATACCGGCGTGGAGAAACGGCCGGCGCATGAAGGGCGACCCGCGATCTGGCAGATTGCGGCTCGTCGCAGGTACGCTGGCAATCATTTCGTGGTGTGGGGGGCTGTGCACCAGGGGCAGATAACCAAAGCGTTGCATTGGTCATCCAATAAAATCAGCACCTGAACATCGGGCTTTTCTGCATGCCCATGCCGCCCATTTCCGGTTGGTCAGAAACTTCGCTTGGGGTTTCCTAATGCCTGAAGGCCAACTATTTTTCCGTGGAAACCTATTTGCTGAATGGCGCCTCTGCCTCTATTAGTTGGCCTGTGCTGGGCAGATTGGCTTTTGAGATTCGTCTTATGTTGATCACGGGTGAGCTAAGCGATAGTTCAATCCCCTGCTGACAGTATGCGTTGCCAGGGACCTATCACTTATAAAGCGAGGCCTGTCATGTCTGTTCGTTCAATCAAATACTCCGCATTGTCCTGCGCTGCCCTGGTAACTTCTTTCATGCTCACCGCTGCGCAAGCGGCCGATGGTCAAATCGAGTTCACAGGCGTGGTCAATGACAACGCGTGCACAATCAATACTCAAAGTGCTACTCAGTCTGTCGATATGGGTCAAGTGCGTATCGCAGACTTCCCAAATACCGTCGGTGCCCTGGCTGCCAATGGCGGTACACCTTTCAGCATTTCGCTGGAGAACTGCAGCGGGCCGACTCTGCGTAACGCAACCGTGAAGTTCAGCGGTCAGCAAGCCGCCAGCGATGCGACGGTATTGGGCATGGTCGGCAGCAATCAGGTTGCAGGCGTGGGTATTCAGATCGCCGATGCCCGCACCGGTGCCAAGCTGCCGCTCAACACTGAAAGCGCTGCCTACAGCCTGCGCCCAGCCAGCAACACCTTCGACTTCACTGCCTCTTACGTGCGCCTGGTAGCCGACACGGTAGACACCGACGGTGCCGTCACTGCGCGTGGTATTGGCACCGGTCGCGTCAATGCCATTGCCAGCTTCGACATCACTTATCGCTAATTACGCTGAATCACCAGGGTCCACGTGCAGCGTGGATCCTGGGCCAAGGGTGTGACATCAGATGAAATCGAAACTCGCAGGGTTGTTCGCCCTGGTACTTAGCCTTAGCAGCGTGCTGGCGCATGCGGGTGTCAATGTAGGCGCCACGCGGGTCGTCTATCAGGCCAAGCAAAAGGAAGCGAGCCTGTCAGTAACCAACTCCGCTGAAGACAATATTCCTTATCTGATCCAGTCCTGGGTCAGTGAGTACGGTGGCAGTGAGAGCAGCAGCGATGCCTTTCTGATTACGCCTCCATTGTTCCGC
This sequence comes from Pseudomonas sp. RW10S2, assembly GCF_014268985.1. Taxonomy (NCBI): domain Bacteria; kingdom Pseudomonadati; phylum Pseudomonadota; class Gammaproteobacteria; order Pseudomonadales; family Pseudomonadaceae; genus Pseudomonas; species Pseudomonas sp. RW10S2. The sequence continues at coordinate 11,534 of NZ_JABWRO010000050.1, forward strand.
CTCGATCCCGGTAGTCAGAACATGCTGCGGATTATGGCCATCGATAAAAGTGTCTTCGCCAGCGATAAAGAAAGTTTGTTTACGGTCAATGTAAAAGCTATTCCCGCAAAGTCCACCGATCCGGCCCATCAGAACGTGCTGCAGATTGCCGTTAAAACCAGTATCAAACTGTTTTATCGCCCTGAGGGGTTGCAAGGCAATTTAGTTGACGCTGTGGCAGGGCTAAAAGCTTCAGCTGGACAGGGCCGTCTGCATATTCAAAACCCGTCTGGCTACCACGTGGTCGTCAGCAAGCTGGTGGTCAATGGCATCGAGCGTAAAGGGCTGCTCGAACTCATCAAGCCAGGCGAAAGTAGGATCGTTGACCTCCCTGTACGCGCAGGCGACACGATTAACCTTACTTACATCAATGAGTACGGCAGCGCAGTCGAAGCACCGGTAAAGACCCTGGTCAATTAATTCATTTGCTTGCATGAGGGATACGCCATGGCAACGGGGCGCATGAGTCAGCGGCTGCGTCACACCCCGGCTGCCTGTCTATCCTTGGTTTTCGTTTGCGCTGGTCCATCCAGTGCGCTGGCTGCCATTGATTTCGATCCCAGCTTTCTGGAAATCGGCGGAGGACGCGGCGGTGAGGCTGTGGTTGCGCAAGTTGGTGCGCTCAGTCAAGGCCAATTGCCCGGAATCTACCAGGTGTCGCTCAGCTTGAACGGCAAGGCGCTGGATGTGCGGGATGTTCAGTTCATCCGCACGCCGGCAGACCAGCCGGCGAGCATCACCGCGTTGTACCCTTGCTTTACCCTGGCTGCGTTGCAGGAGTTGGGCGTCGATACTGACCGTCTTGCGAGCGCCGAAAGTTACGAACATGGGTGTATAGCGTTTTCCGGCAGCTTGGCTGGCGTGACGTATGACTACAACTTCGGCAAACAGCAGTTGCAGTTGCAAGTCCCTCAAGCGTTCATTGGCGAAGTGCCCTTCGAGTTGCGGCGTCGGCGTTGGTCGGACGGTGAGTCTGTGGCGTTCGCCAACTACACGTTCACCGGCAGCGATAACCGCAACGACAACAGCCGCCGGCAAGCAGAATTCGGCAGCCTGCGCAGTGGGATCAATGCCGGTGCATGGCGTCTGCGTAATTTCTCTACGTACCAGAAAAGTACAGGCACGGCAGGCCAGTGGAAGTCGGTGGATACCTATGTCCAGCATGCGCTCGGCGACAGTATGGCCATTGCGACCGTTGGCGAGGGTGCGACCAGCAGTGACTTGTTCGATGCGATTTCCTATCGCGGCGTCAGTGTCGCGACGGACTTGGACATGCTGCCGGATGATGCGCGTAACTTCGCCCCAGTGATCCGCGGGATCGCCAACGGTCGCTCGTTGGTGACGCTGCGTCAACGTGGTTATGTCATTAGCGAGCAGTGGGTGCCGTCTGGCCCGTTTGCGCTGAAAAACCTGTATTCCACACCCAATAATGGTGACATCGAAGTGACCGTGGAGGGGCCCAATGGCGATCGTCAGGTCTACGTTCAATCGTTCTCGTCGGTGCCTTACATGCTGCGCGAAGGGCAGCAGAGCTATGAATTCACCGTGGGCCAGTATCGTTCCGCCAACTCGACGTCCGGCCTGCCAAAACCGACCTTCGCCCAGCTTAGCTACCGCCGCGGCGTGGCCAGCGGCACGACGCTGCTGGCCGGCAGCATCTTGAGCGCTGATTATCGTTCCGCGCTGTTCGGCATCGCGCAGGACATCGCAGGCTTTGGCGCAATTTCTCTTGACGTGACTCAGGCAGCGACGCGTGGTATCGATGCGCGCAGCAGTTCTGGCCAGTCGTATCGCTTTCGCTACTCGAAGTCCGTAGAGGCGACCGACACCAATTTCAGTCTGGTTGGCTACCGTTATTCCACAGCGGGCTATTACAGTTTCAACGAGGCGGTCAACTTGCGTGCCAAATCGCCTGCGACCGCAGTGATTGATGACGAACACTTGCTCGACAGCGCGTTGTTAGCTTCCGAGTACTTTTCCGGGCATATGAAAAGTGCGTTCTCCGCCAATATTTCGCAGCAGTTCGGCGCGTATGGCGGAATGTTTGCCAACCTTAGCAAGACCCAGTTCTGGAACCAGACACGCAGTACCACCTCGCTTCAATTGGGCTATAACTTCAGCGTCGGCAGTGCAGCCTATACCCTGAGCCTGGCCCAAGCGCGCGGGGCAGGGCAAACCCAGAACAGTGTATCGATAGGGGTCAGCCTGCCGCTCGGCGGTCCAGGGTCGAGTCGCAGGGTAAGTGCGGGAGCCAGCCGCGACAATGCTGGCAACGCCAACAGCAACCTCAATTTGAGCGACTCGCTGCTTGCCGACAACGCATTGACCTACAACCTGGGCCTGGAGCAGCGCGATACCCAGGGTGACCGCTTGACGGGACATTCGCTGGCCGCGCGCTACAACGCCGCCAATGCCGTTTGGCACGGTGCCTACAGCTCTGATCGGCAAAGCACGCAATTCGACTATGGCGTCGAAGGTGGCCTGGTCGCCACCAGCGATACTGTCATGTTCACCCAGCCATTGGGCGAGACCAACATCATCGTCTCTACGCCGGGCGCCGCTGGCGTTGGCGTTAAGTCGCGCAGCGGCATCCGCACCAATCAGTCCGGCTATACCATCGTGCCGTCAGCTCAGCCTTATCGGGCTAACAAAGTGTCGCTCAACACCGACACCTTGTCTGACACCACTGACATCAGTGATCTGGTCCAAGAAGTCTCGCCTACACGCGGCGCCTTCATCAAGGCGGCTTTCGAAACCCGTAACGGTCGACGTCTGTTGGTCAGGCTGGTGACACCAGACGGTGAGGAAGCGCCGTTTGCGGCCCAGGCCACTCTCAGTGACCAGGCCGGCCATTTGCTCAGTAGCGCCATGATTGCCGACAGCGGCCGGGTATACCTCACGGGGGTGCCGGATGTATCGCAATTGATCGTCGAGGTGGACGGCAAACCTTGGTGTCAAGCGCCTTTGGATCTCGAACACTTCGCGCTCAAGGGCGAAGGCATCGAGCAGATAGCGATCACCTGCGCGCGTTCACCGATGAGCTCCTAAGGATTCTTGATATGAAGCTTCTTACCTCAACCCCTCGCCCGAACATGGCCCAGACGTGCTGGACAGCACTCATCATGATCATGGCGGTGCTGTTCCACCCCGCTGCGCAAGCGTTCGTCGGCAACAACTTGACCTGCGCCAGCACGCCTTTGCAAATGGACAGAGGCACCTTGGCTCCGGGCGATATATTCACGATTCCCGTGAGCCTTGATTGCAACATCACTCGGCGCTTCCCCGTCGGTGCCAACATCACTTACACCGCGCAATATTCGAACGGTGCACCCCTTGGCACATTTGTGGTCATGGCCAACGGTCAGCAAGTCAGTCGGGGGGGGCTTGGAACTACCGGTACGACTTGCATGCCTAACGGCTGCACCGCGCTGCCTGTCGGCACGCGATTCACGATTTCGACCACTATCTACACGAGGGCGGTGGACAGGCCTGGGCCCTACTTTCTGCTGTTCAACTACGCAATCACTTCCATTGGCGGCTACGAGAATTGGTCGGAGTGGGTTTATTCCGGGTTGGTGCAATACACCGTGGCAAACCCGGCCTGCAGGTTGAACTCCACCGCACCTTCCAACGTGTACTTCGGTACGCTGTCGAACGCTGAAACTGCAAGCGCCAGTCAGGTAGCGAACATCGCTGTCAACTGCCAGTCAGCATCGACCATTCGTGCAACCCTCACACCCACGCAAGCTGTCGTGAACGCGGCACAAGGACTTTCCGCGACCACCTTGTCCGGCTTGTCCATGGCCAGCACCTGGGCTGACACGAACAGCCCGGTCGCACTTGGCAGCGCGCGAAGCATCGCGCTGGCAGCGGGCACTAACAACCTGAGTTTGCGCTTTCAGCCGAGGTTGAATAATGCGGGCGCTCCGCCAACAGGCAATTTTTCCAGCCAGTACACCCTAACGCTAACGTACCCCTGATCTTCCGGAGCTGAACCATGAGAATTCCATTTTTTTGTGCTGCGGCTGCCCTTGTAATGAGCGCATCAGCTAACGCCGCTACCGAGTCGGTGACCATCAACGTGAGTGGCACTCTCACGCGACCGCCGTGCACCTTGACCAGCGCCAGAACCCTCACCGCCAATTTTGGCAGTATCGAATACGACAAAGTGGCCGCAGCGCCGGCAATCGATCTGCCCCTGGCGCTCACCTGTCCAGCTAACTCATCGTTCACGATCGCAATTACGGCTTCGAGCGCGCTGACCGACACCATCGCATCTGCCGGTCGAGCGAACCTCGGCTACCAGCTGCTGCGCAAGGACAACAACACCGCCATCAATGTGCGCGGGGTGGCGCGGACGGTGAGCAATGTATCGGGGGCAGTCGATCTTGGTATGTCGGCCAGGCTGGTTGCGCAGGGCGCGCTGACTGAGGGAGCCTTTTCGGCCTCGGCGGTCGTGAATATTGTTTATCTGTAAATCGACGGGGGCTGGGATGAGGGGGATCATTGCACTGTGCCTGCCTGTGTTGATGTGCCAGGCAAGCCTGGTCCGCGCCGACGCAGCGAGTGAGCTGCAAGTTACCGGCGCGTTGGTACGGCCTTTGTGCACCACACTGTTCCCGCAGAGCCAGAGCGTTTCGTTGCCAGCGATAAGCCGCAACGAACTGACGGCTGGCTCATCTCCTTGGACCGACGTGCCGCTGGCGTTTCGCTGCGCCGACGATACTCGGGTGAATCTGCGCCTGGTGCCGGCTGATGCGGCATACGACGACGCCACGCTCAAGACCACCCTCAATGGACTGGGTTTGCGTCTGCGGCTGCGTGACCTGACTTCGGCCTCGCCGACATCTGCTTTGCGGCTCAACGAAGTGTTGGCGTTCACCGTTTCCGGTGGAAATCTGCAGCTTAGTTTGGGAGCCAAGGCGATCAAGATGGGGGATCAGACTCCAGCGGTTGGGGGGTATCAGACACAGTTGCTGATGGTTATGGAGTATTTGTGAGGGGAAGGCCGATGAGTACTATTGGATTTCTTCGGACAAATAAAAAGCCGGCTTGTGGCCGGCTCTCGGGGACGGGCTTGGCTAATTTTTGGTAAGCCGCAACCGCCTTAACAGGTTGGCCATCGAGGCCTGAAAAAGATGACAAACGGCCGTGTGGGGCGTCGTCAGGTGCTCTGGGATGCGGCTTGTGCCGACCCTCGGCTAAATGTGCCGCGTAGCATACTAGGGCTCGCCAGGGATGCCCAGCGAAAATTGGCACCGGGTGTGTCATACGGGCCGCTGACGGCTGAACCACGACCACCAGAATACCCAACCCAATACCTGCATGCCCTGGGCGTGGCGCTGGGCCGGGGTGTAGCGCTCGACGGCGTAGTTGCGTCGGTCGTGGCTGTGCAGGCACAGCGTGCCGTTCTGCCCCACGCTGAGGCTGTGCACCCGCAGCCGGCCCTCGTGCAGCAGCGCGTAGGTCTGCCCGTCGACCACGCGGGTCAGGCTGCGGTCGATGGCCAGGGCGGCGCCAATGGGGATCAGCGGGGCCATGTTGGCGTCCGGCATGTCCAGGCAGATGGCGTTTTCCGGAAGGATGCCGAGCGTCTCCAAGGCCTGGGCCGACACCAGCAGGTGGCGGTCCGGATCCGGTATGAGCAGGCCGTCGAGCAGGCGGTGGAAATCGACGCAGATCTGCCTGCCGCCATGGCCGGGTAGCGTGGTTTCGGGTTGAGGCAGGCCAGGACGCAGGATCGGGCTCGGGTGCTTGGGGCCTTCGCCGTTGCGCAGCCAGCGGCGATGGACGCAGAACAGGTCGGCGAGTTCGTCCAGGCGCGCCAGGGGAATACCCCGTTTGAACCAATTGTTCACGTGCTGGGGCGTGACCTTGCGCTGGGCGGCGAAGTCGGAAGCGGTCAGGCCACATTCCTGCAGAAGGGTCTTGAGACGGTCACCGGAATTGTTCATGGCGGCGAGTCTAGATTGTGGCGCGAGGCGAGGGAATAAACAGGGTGTTTATGCTGATGGTGGGAATCTGGAGTTTTTGTCGGCCGTTTTTGCAGGCGAATGTGGGATTTTTCTCTTATTTCTGGATGAGGCATTTGAAGACCCCGCAAGAAAACGGTGTCTGTATCTGACAGGCATAAAAAAACCCGGCACACATGGCCGGGCTTTTTCATGGCAAGGCGGTCATCAGCCCTTGTAGGCGGCAACCGACTTGGTGATCGCGGCGCGGGCGGCGTCAGCGCCTTCCCAACCTTCGATCTTGACCCACTTGCCCTTCTCCAGATCCTTGTAGTTGGCGAAGAAGTGCTCGATCTGCTGGATCAGCAGGGCCGGCAGGTCGGTGTACTCTTTCACGTCGACGTACAGCTGCGACAGCTTGTCGTGCGGTACGGCGATGACCTTGGCGTCGCCGCCGCCGTCGTCGGTCATGTTCAGCACGCCGACCGGACGGGCGCGAATCACCGAGCCTGGGGCGACCGGGTACGGGGTGACGACCAGCACGTCCAGCGGATCACCGTCGTCGGCCAGGGTGTTGGGGATGAAGCCGTAGTTGGCTGGGTAGAACATCGGGGTTGCCATGAAACGATCGACGAACAGGGTATCGCTGTCCTTGTCGATCTCGTATTTGATCGGCGCGTGGTTGGCCGGGATCTCGATGGCGACGTAGATGTCGTTCGGCAGGTCCTTGCCCGCAGGAATCTTGCTGTAGCTCATTGGGCTTTGCCCCCGTGATTGACCAAAAAAGTGGCGGCGATTATAGGCACATTCCGCCAACGCATGCCACGGTCGGCCTGATGTGCGGGCAGATCAGACGGAGGCGTCGCGGTACTGCGGGTGCTCGGCTTGCAGGCGTGTCAGGCGGGCCAGCGGGTCCTGGCGGTAGAACAGCGACAATTGCCGGTACACCTGTGGATAACTTTCATGCAGCAAGTCAGGGGCACTGAAGAAGTATTCACTGGTCACGGCGAAGAACTCGGCCGGGTTTTCCGCTGCGTAGGGGTCGATGGCCGTTTCCAGGTCAGGGTTGGCGTCGAGCTGGCGGTTGAGGTCGTCGTAGGCCTGTTGCATGGCCTCGGCCCAGGCACTGACGTCCATGCCTGGGTGCAGGGGCGGCAGGCCATTGGCGTCGCCGTTGAGCATGTCGAGCTTGTGCGCCAGCTCGTGGATCACCAGGTTGTAGGCTTCCCAGCCGCCGCTGGCCTCGACGCCGGCCCAGGCCATGATCACCGGGCCCTGCTGCCAGGCCTCGCCGCTGTGTTCGGCGTCCCACACGTGCTCGACACCACTGGCGTCGCGGTGGCGCTGCGGGCTCTTGAAGTCGTCGGGGTAGAGAATGATTTCGTGAAAGCCCTGGTACCAGTTCAGATCGCCCAGGTGCAGCAGCGGTAGCTGAGCCTGGGCCGCGAGGAACAGACGCTGCTCGTCGTCCAGCTCGACGCCGGGCAGGGTGGTGAGGTGCTTGTCGTAGAGAAACAGCACGCTGGCCTCGCGCAGCCAGCGGTCTTCCTCGTCGCTGATGCCGTCGAGCAGGGGCAGACGGTCACGGATCGCCTGCCACAGTGCTTGATCGACCTGGTAGCGCGCCAGGGTGCGCTTGCGCCGCCAGGCGCTGAACGACCACATGGACGGTCAGTGGGCCTTGGCGGTACGGCCCAGCCGGCCACGCAGCAAACCGAGGATCATCGGCACCAGCGACAGGACGATGATGGCCACGACCATCAGCGACAGGTGCTGCTTGATGAAGGGCACGTTGCCGAAGAAGTAGCCCAGGGTGACCAGGCCGCCGACCCACAGCAGGGTGCCGGCGACGCTGAAGCCGAGGAAGCGCGGGTAGTGCATGTGGGCGATGCCGGCGACGAATGGCGCGAAGGTGCGCAGGATCGGCAGGAAGCGCGCCAGGGTGACGGTCTTGCCGCCGTGGCGTTCGTAGAATTCGTGGGTGCGCTGCAGGTAGTCGCGGCGGAAAATCTTCGAGTTCGGGTTGCGGAACAGCCGTTCTCCGGCCGTGCGTCCGATCACGTAGTTGGTGCTGTCGCCCAGGATCGCCGCGATCATCAGCAGGCCGGCGAGCAGTACCGGGTCCATGCCACCGCCCGCGGCCACGGCGCCGGCGATGAACAGCAGCGAATCGCCCGGCAGGAAGGGCATGACCACCAGGCCGGTCTCGCAGAAGATCACCGCGAACAGAATGGCGTAGATCCAGGGACCATAGTTGGTCACCAGCAGGTCGAGGTAGGCATCGAGATGCAGGATAAGGTCCAGCGGGTTGAATTCCATGTACAGCACCTGTTGTCTTGACCCGCTTCCACGGGCGCGCGATGACGGACGACGTCATTTTGCGTGGGCATGTTCACCGGTGGATAGGTAACTTTTCACACATGACGAATGGGGCATTATACGGCGAAGTCGGGAAGATGCCCGGGGAGTTTGTAGCGGCGGGTTACGGGACGGCAGGTGCCGTCCCCACAGGCCAGAAGCCCGGCTGGTCAATCCTGGCTGATCGGCAGGACGTAGTTCTCGAACTCGGTATCCTTGCGAAAGCCCATGGACTCGTAGGTTTTCATCGCCACCTCGTTGTTGCTGCTGGTGGACACGCGCATGCGTACGGCGTTGGTTTCCTTCGCCATCTTCTTGGCTTCGCGCATCAGATGGTCGGCCACCAGCATGCGCCGGGAATCCTCGGCGACGTAGATGTCGTTGAGGATCCACACGCGCTTGAGCGACAGCGACGAGAAGCTCGGGTAGAGCTGGCAGAAGCCCAGCAGCTTGTGGTCGTCGTCATCCGGCAGGGCCAGGTAGATCACCGACTCGCCGCGTTTCAGGCGCTTCTCGAGGAAGGTGCGCGAGGTATCGGGGTAGGGCAGTTGCCCGTAGAACTCGCGATAGGTGACGAACAGCGGGGTGAGCAGGTCGAGGTGTTCCAGGGTTGCCTTGATGATGCGCATGAGCAGGCCTCAGAGTCCATGTGGGAACGGGGGGATGCAAGCTGCCTCGTACCGGCATGCTGCCCCAAGGCAGCCTAGAAGCGCAATCCGCCTTGGGTTACATGTTTTTTACCCTTCACCGAGCAGGAAGTTTCCGCATTTGTTGGAGGAATTTTCGCTGTCGATGCTGTGGACCTCGGCTTCATCCTTCAGGTTCACCCCTGAAAGCTGCCGGCGACAGGCCTCGCGCATCAGGTACAGCAGGCGATGCGCGGCCATGCCGTAGCTCAGGCCTTCCAGGCGTACGTTCGAGATGCAGTTGCGGTAGGCGTCGGTCAGGCCCACTTTCGGGGCGTAGGTGAAGTACAGGCCCAGGCTGTCGGGCGAGCTCAGGCCGGGGCGTTCGCCGATCAGCATCACGGTCATCCGCGCACCGAGCAGCTCGCCGACCTCGTCGGCCACCGCGACCCGTCCCTGCTCCACCAGGATCACCGGGGCGCTGCTCCAGCCATCGGCGGCGGCCTGTTCCTCGAAGCGACTCAGCAACGGCAAGGTGTGGCGATGCACGGCCAACGCCGAGAGGCCGTCGGCCACCACGATTGCCAGATCGACGCCGCCCGGGTTGGCCTGGGCGTGTTCGCGCAGTTTCAGCGCCGAGTCGTCGCTCAGACGACGGCCCAGATCGGGACGCTGCAGGTACTGGTGACGATCGGCAGCGGCGCTGTGCAGCAAAAGACTGTCACGGCCACGGTCGCTCAGTTGCTGGCGCAGGCCGGCATGGTCGAAGGGCAGGTGTACCGCATCGCGAGCCTGGGCGTGGGCGAACTGGAAGTCCAGTTGCGCGCCGGTCGGCAGGCTTGTGCCGGTACGGCCCAGGGCAATGCGCGCGGGCGTCAGGTTGCGCAGGGCCAGCCAGGGATTGTCATGTGTGGGGGTATGTCGGTCCATGCTCATCCCTATGCGAGCTGCGCCAGCGCGTGGCGGAAGGCCGGAGGCAGGTTGTCGCCGAAGCGCACCCGGCCGTCGGCCTGGGTGAAGATGCCGGTGCGTTCCAGCCAGGCTTCGAATTCCGGGCCGGGTTTCAGGCCGAGGGTCTGGCGCGCGTAAAGCGCGTCGTGGAACGAGGTGGTCTGGTAGTTGAGCATGATGTCGTCGGAGCCAGGGATGCCCATGATGAAGTTGATCCCGGCGACACCGAGCAGGGTCAGCAGGGTGTCCATGTCGTCCTGGTCGGCTTCGGCGTGGTTGGTGTAGCAGATGTCGCAGCCCATCGGCACGCCGAGCAGCTTGCCGCAGAAGTGGTCTTCCAGGCCGGCGCGGATGATCTGCTTGCCGTTGTACAGGTACTCCGGGCCGATGAAACCGACCACGGTATTGACCAGGAATGGCTTGAAATGTCGAGCCACGGCGTAGGCGCGGGTCTCGCAGGTCTGTTGATCGACGCCGTGGTGGGCGTTGGCCGACAGCGCGCTGCCCTGGCCGGTCTCGAAGTACATGAGGTTCTGCCCGAGGGTGCCGCGCTTGAGCGACAGCCCGGCCTCGTAGCCTTCCTGAAGCACGTTGAGGTTGATGCCGAAGCCGGCGTTGGCGGCCTCGGTGCCGGCGATGGACTGGAACACCAGGTCCAGCGGCACGCCTCGGTTGATCGCCTCGATCGAGGTGGTGACGTGGGTGAGCACGCAGGCCTGGGTGGGAATGTCGTAGCGCTGGATGATCGCATCGAGCATTTCCAGCAGGGCGCAGATCGAGGCGATGCTGTCGGTGGCCGGGTTGATGCCGATCATGGCGTCGCCGTTGCCGTACAGCAGGCCGTCGAGGATGCTGGCGGCGATGCCAGCCGGCTCGTCGGTGGGGTGGTTGGGCTGCAGGCGGGTCGACAGCCGCCCGCGCAGGCCCATGGTGCCGCGAAAGGTTGTGACCACGCGGATCTTCTGCGCCACCAGCACCAGGTCCTGGACACGCATGATCTTGGATACGGCGGCGGCCATTTCCGGCGTCAGGCCGGGGGCCAGGGCGCGCAGGCTGGCTTCGTCGGCCGCCTCGCTGAGCAGCCAGTCACGCAGGCCGCCGACGGTGAGGTGGCTGACCGGGGCGAAAGCGGCGGCGTCATGGGTGTCGATGATCAGCCGGGTGATCTCGTCCTGTTCGTAGGGGATCAGCGCTTCGTTGAGAAAGTGACTGAGCGGGATGCTGGCCAGGGCCATTTGTGCGGCGACCCGCTCACCGTCGTTGCTGGCGGCAACACCGGCCAGGAAGTCGCCCGAGCGCGCCGGGCTGGCCTTGGCCATGACTTCCTTGAGGCTGTCGAAGCGGTAGACCAGATTGCCTACCGTGTGTACGAAACTTGCCATACAGAATCTCCAGGGCGCCGCAGGGCTGGCCTGCGGCGTAAGTCGGCGATCAGTGCAAGGCCTCTTCGGCCTTCTGGATCGCGGCGAATTCCTCTTCCGGCGTCCCGGCCACCAGATGGTGGCGACTGTAGAAAGCAAAGTAGGCAATTAATACCGCATAGATCACGGCAGCGCCAATCACCACGCGTGGGTCGACCAGGAAGCCGGCGACCACGGCGATGCAGGCCAGCACCAGCGCCACGCCCGAAGTGAAGATGCCGCCGGGCGTGCGGTACGGGCGCTCCATCTTCGGTCGGCGGATGCGCAGGGTGATGTGCGCGGCCATCATCAGCACGTAGGACAGGGTGGCACCGAACACCGCGACCAGGATCAGCAGGTCACCCTGGCCAGTCAGCGACAGGGCAAAACCGATGATGCCGGGGATCACCAGGGCCAGTACCGGCGCCTTGCTCTTGTTGGTTTCCGAGAGCTTGCGCGGCAGGTAGCCCGCGCGTGAAAGTGCGAAAATCTGCCGCGAATAGGCGTAGATGATCGAGAAGAAGCTGGCGATCAGCCCGGCCAGACCCACCAGGTTGACGAAGCCGCCCATCCAGGTCGAGCCGCCGTACGCCTTCGACAGCGCCTCGACCAGCGGGTTGCCCGAAGCCTTGAGCGCTTCGGAGCCGGCGCCGCCGGGGCCGACCACCAGGATCAGCAGGGCGAAGGCCAGCAGCACCAGCATCGCGCCGATCAGGCCGCGGGGCAGGTCGCGCTTGGGGTTCTTGGTCTCTTCGGCGGCCAGGGGCACGCCTTCGACGGCGAGGAAGAACCAGATCGCATAGGGGATTGCCGCCCAGATGCCGACATAGCCAAATGGCAGGAAGCTGCTGGCGCCGACGGCGTCGGTCTTGGCGATGTCGAACAGGTTGGCTGCATCAAAATGGGGCACCATGCCGATCAGGAACACCGCCAGTGCAATCGCAGCGATGGCGGTGATGATGAACATCAGCTTCAGCGCCTCGCCGACGCCGAAGATGTGGATGCCGATGAAGACGATGTAGAACGCCAGGTAGATCATCCAGCCGCCGATGCCGAACAGCGATTGGCAGTAGGCGCCGATGAACACGGCGATGGCGGCAGGGGCGATGGCATATTCGATGAGGATCGCCGTGCCGGTGAGAAAGCCGCCCCAGGGCCCGAACGCGCTGCGCGCGAAGCCGTAGCCGCCGCCCGCGGTGGGGATCATCGAGGACAGCTCGGCCAGCGAGAAGCACATGCACAGGTACATGGTGGCCATCAGCAGCGTGGCCAGGAACATGCCGCCCCAGCCGCCTTGGGCGAGGCCGAAGTTCCAGCCGGCGTAGTCGCCGGAAATCACGTAGGCCACGCCCAGGCCCACCAGCAGGACCCAGCCTGCGGCGCCTTTTTTCAGTTCACGTTGCTGGAAATAGTCGGAGCCGACTTTCTCGAAATCTACGGAGGAACTTGCCGGCGTGCCGGCGGAGTGATCGCTTGGCATGGTTTCACCTGTTGTTTTTTTGGTGGCCGGAAGGGATTCCGGGCCTTGGTGATTTGTGTTGCAGGAAGCGAGCCAGAGCGGTTGGGGCCGCTTTGCGGCCCATCGCGGGGCAAGCCCGCTCCTACACACAGATTGCGCAATTTCTGTAGGAGCGGGCTTGCCCTGCGATGGGCTGCGCAGCAGCCCCAACGCACTGTTTTAGAAGAAGCCCAGCGGGTTGATGTCGTAGCTCACCAGCAGGTTCTTGGTCTGCTGGTAGTGGTCGAGCATCATCTTGTGGGTTTCACGACCGACGCCGGACTTCTTGTAGCCACCGAACGCGGCATGCGCCGGATACAGGTGGTAGCAGTTGGTCCACACGCGACCGGCCTTGATGCCACGGCCCATGCGGTAGGCGCGGTTGATGTCGCGGGTCCAGACGCCGGCACCCAGGCCGAACTCGGTGTCGTTGGCGATCGCCAGGGCTTCGGCCTCATCCTTGAAGGTGGTGACGCTGACCACCGGGCCGAAGATTTCCTCCTGGAACACACGCATCTTGTTGTTGCCCTTGAGCAGGGTCGGCTGGATGTAATAGCCGGTGGCCAGCGAGCCTTCGAGCTGCTCCACTTTGCCGCCGGTCAGCAGCTCGGCGCCTTCTTCCTGGGCAATCTTGAGGTACGACTGGATCTTCTCGAACTGCTGCTGCGAGGCCTGCGCGCCGACCATGGTGTCGGTGTCCAGCGGGTCGCCGCGCTTGATCTGCAGCACCTTCTTCATCACCACTTCCATGAACTGCGGGTAGATCGATTCCTGCACCAGGGCGCGGGACGGGCAGGTGCACACCTCGCCCTGGTTGAAGAAGGCCAGCACCATGCCTTCGGCCGCTTTCTCGATGAAGGTCGGCTCGGCCTGCATGATGTCTTCGAAGTAGACGTTCGGCGACTTGCCGCCCAGTTCCACGGTGGATGGGATGATGTTCTCGGCGGCGCACTTCATGATGTGCGAGCCCACCGGGGTGGAGCCTGTGAAGGCGATCTTGGCGATGCGCTTGCTGGTGGCCAGCGCTTCACCGGCCTCGCGGCCGTAGCCCTGGACCACGTTGAGCACGCCCTTGGGCAGCAGGTCGCCGATCAGCTCGAGCAGTACGGTGATGCCCAGTGGGGTCTGCTCGGCAGGCTTGAGCACCACGCAGTTGCCGGCGGCCAGGGCCGGTGCGAGCTTCCAGGCGGCCATCAGCAGCGGGAAGTTCCAAGGGATGATCTGGCCGACCACGCCCAGCGGTTCGTGGATGTGGTAGGCGACCGTGTTTTCGTTGATCTCGGCGGCGCCGCCTTCCTGGGCGCGGATGCAGCCGGCGAAATAGCGGAAGTGGTCGACCGCCAGCGGGATGTCGGCGTTGAGGGTCTCGCGGATTGGCTTGCCGTTGTCCCAGGTTTCGGTGATGGCCAGCACTTCGAGGTTCTGCTCGATGCGGTCGGCGATCTTCAGCAGGACGTTGGAGCGGTCCTGCACGCTGGTGCGGCCCCAGGCGTCGGCGGCAGCGTGGGCGGCATCCAAGGCCTTGTCGATGTCTTCGGCAGTGGAGCGGGGGAATTCGGCGATCAGCTTGCCATTCACCGGCGAGGTGTTCTCGAAGTATTGCCCTTTGACCGGAGCTACGAACTCGCCGCCGATGTAGTTGCCGTAGCGGCTCTTGAACGAGACCTTGGCGCCCTCGGTACCGGGATGTGCGTAACGCATGGTGTGTCTCCTGGCTATTGTGTTTGTTGGGGAGTTGAAAAGCGTAGAGCAAAGGTCGGGCCAGCGTGGTGGGCCCTAGCCAAATCAATGACTTGGGTCACGCGCAGGGCGGCTTCGCTGGGCGTGTGTGCCAGTGCTGGCGCGACCAGGGTGACACTTTGTACCGTTTGCGGTACGTGCTTGACCGGGCGGTCGCTGCGGAGGATGCTGGCTGAAATCTCTATCTGCGGAGAACAACAACAAATGCAGAGCAACGCATTCAGCCGCCATGCCCAGCAAGTGCATACCGTTGCCCGTGGCGAAGCTGGCAGCGACCCTTCCATTGCACGCTCCTGGCTGCGCTGCCTGGACGACTATCACCTTGACCCGTCTGTGCTCGAGGCACCGGTAGTGCTCGAGCACGGTCGTCTGCTGGAGAGTCGCGAGCGCCTGCGCCAGGTGCTGAAGATCGCTGACCATGAAATGAACAGCCTGCACCAGCAGCTGTCCGGCGCCGGCCATGCGGTGTTGCTCACCGATGCCCGCGGCGTGATCCTCAATTGTGTCACCTCGCCCACCGAGCGGCGCAGCTTCGAGCGTGCCGGGCTGTGGCTGGGCGCGGACTGGAGCGAGGCCCGCGAGGGTACCAATGGCATCGGTACGTGCCTGGTCGAACGTCAGGCCCTGACCATTCACCAGGACGAGCATTTTCGTGGTCGGCACACCGGCCTGACCTGCTCGGCGAGCCCGGTGTTCGACCCGCACGGCGAGCTGCTGGCAGTGCTCGATGTGTCCTCGGCGCGGCCGGACGTGTCGCGCCAGAGCCAGTTTCACACCATGGCGCTGGTCAACCTCTCGGCGAAGATGATCGAGAGCTGTTATTTCCTGCGTCATTTCGAGCAGCAATGGTTGCTGCGCTTTCATGTGCAAGCCGAGTCGGTCGGTCAGTTCAGCGAAGGGTTGCTGGCGTTCGATGGCGATGGCCGCATCTGCGCCGCCAACCAGAGTGCCCTGAACCTGTTGAGCACCATTCGTGGCGCTGTGCTGGGCAAGCCGCTGGAGATGTTCTTCGCCTGCAGTCATGACGAGCTATTCAGCCGTGCCACGCCAGTCGGCAGTACGGTCTGGCCGTTGCGCACCCGCGATGGCCGCCAGGTGTTTGCCAGCCTGCGCGGGCAGGCGAGGGCGCCGCAATGGACCGTACCGGCCAGCCTGCCCCGGGGCATTCCCGCTGCGCAGCCTGGCATCTGCTTGCTGGACCCGGCCTTGCAACACGATTTCCAGCGTGCCGTGCGCGTGTTCGAACGCGATGTGCCGCTGCTGCTGCGCGGCGAAACCGGCTGCGGTAAAGAGGCCTTCGCCCTGGCCGTTCATCAGGCCAGCCAGCGCCGTGGCAAGCCGTTCGTGGCGGTGAACTGTGCGTCGATCCCCGAGAGCCTGATCGAGAGCGAGCTGTTCGGCTATCGCGGTGGCAGCTTCACCGGGGCGCGCAAGGAAGGGATGCGTGGCAAGCTGCTGCAAGCCGATGGCGGTACCTTGTTGCTGGACGAGATCGGCGACATGCCGCTGGCTTTGCAGACCCGCCTGCTGCGGGTGCTGGAAGAGCGCCAGGTGGTGCCGATTGGCGGTGAGCCGCAGGCGGTGGATGTGCGTATCGTCAGTGCCACGCACCGCGACTTGCTGGAGCGGGTGGAGCAGGGCAGTTTCCGTGAGGACCTGTACTACCGGCTCAATGGCATGGAGGTGGCGCTGCCGGCGGTGCGCGAGCGCAGTGACAGGGGGGCGTTGCTGGACTTCCTGTTGCGCCAGGAGGGGCAAGGGCAGGTGGTGCAGTTGGCTCCCGAGGCGCGCCAGGCGCTGCTGGACTTCGCCTGGCCGGGGAACGTGCGACAGATGCGCAATATGCTGCGCACGCTAGTCGCCTTGTGCGAGGGCTCCCTGATCCGGTTCCCGGACCTTCCCTCTATTGTCAGGACTCGCGCGAGCTCTGTGGGAGCGGGCTTGCCCGCGAACGAGGGCAACGCCCTCGCCTTGCCTTGTCAGGTCGGGCCTCTTCGCGGGCAAGCCCGCTCCCACAGGTCCGGTGTCACGCCTGAGAGATCGGTGGGCGTCGATGTATTGCAGGGTGCAGAACGCCAGGCGCTGCTGGACGTGCTGGAGGCAAAACACTGGCACATGACCCGTGTCGCCGAACACCTGGGCATCAGCCGCAATACCTTGTATCGAAAACTGCGCAAACACGGTATCGCCAGGGCCGGTTGAGCGAAACAGCGGGTGCGATTTCCCTCGCCCTGGGCTACCCTGCCTCGATGTTTTGCGAGGTCGACCATGCACATTCACATTCTCGGTATTTGCGGCACTTTCATGGGTTCGCTGGCGGTGCTCGCCAAGGAGCTCGGCCATCGCGTCACCGGTTCCGACGCCAACGTCTATCCGCCGATGAGCACTCAGCTCGAGGCTCAGGGCATCGAGCTCACCCAAGGCTACGATCCGGCCCAGCTGGAGCCGGCTCCTGACCTTGTGGTCATCGGCAACGCCATGTCGCGTGGCAACCCTGCCGTGGAATACGTGCTGAACAAGGGCCTGCCCTATGTCTCCGGCCCGCAGTGGCTGGCCGACCATGTGCTGCAGGGCCGCTGGGTGCTGGCAGTGGCCGGCACCCATGGCAAGACCACCACCAGCAGCATGCTGGCCTGGGTGCTGGAGCATGCGGGCATGAGCCCGGGCTTCCTGATCGGCGGCGTGCCGCAGAACTTCTCGGTCTCGGCGCGCCTGGGCGGCACGCCGTTCTTCGTGGTCGAGGCCGACGAATACGACAGCGCCTTCTTCGATAAACGTTCGAAGTTCGTGCATTACCATCCGCGCACCGCGATCCTCAATAATCTTGAGTTCGATCATGCGGATATCTTCCCGGATCTGGCGTCCATCGAGCGGCAGTTCCACCATTTGGTCCGTACCATTCCGAGCGAAGGCCTGGTCATCCACCCGACCACCGAACAGGCGCTCGAGCGGGTCATCGGCATGGGCTGCTGGACCCCGGTGCAAACCACCGGCGAAGGTGGCCAATGGCAGGCGCGCCTGCTCAGTCCGGACGGTTCGCGCTTCGAAGTGCTGTTCGACGGTGAGGTGCAGGGCGTGGTGGACTGGGCCCTGACCGGTCAGCACAACGTCGCCAATGCCCTGGCCACGCTCGCGGCGGCGCGCCATGTCGGCGTTGTGCCGGCCATGGGCATCGACGGCCTCAGCGCGTTCAAGAGCGTCAAGCGGCGCATGGAGAAGGTCGCCGAGGTGCAGGGTGTGACCATCTACGACGATTTCGCCCACCACCCGACCGCCATCGCCACCACCCTCGACGGCCTGCGCAAGCGTGTGGGCGAGGCGCCGGTGATTGCGGTGATCGAACCGCGTTCCAACTCCATGAAACTGGGCGCCCACCGTGATGGCCTGCCGGAGAGTGTCAACGATGCCGACCAGGTGATCTGGTACGCCCCGGCCAACCTGGGCTGGGACCTGGCCGCCACGGCAGCGCAGTGCTCGGTGCCGAGCGTGGTGGCCGACAGCCTCGAGGCGATCATCGAGCGGATCAAGGGCCAGGCACGTCCGGGCACCCATGTGGTGATCATGAGCAATGGCGGCTTCGGTGGCCTGCACGGCAAGCTGGCCGAGGCCCTGAAGTGAGCGGCCCGGAGCGCATCACCCTGGCGATGACCGGTGCTTCCGGGGCGCAGTACGGGCTGCGCCTGCTCGATTGCCTGGTGCGCGAGGACCGCGAGGTGCACTTCCTCATCTCCAAGGCTGCGCAGCTGGTGATGTCCACCGAAACCGACGTGGTGCTGCCGCCCAAGCCGCAGGCGATGCAGGCCTTTCTGACCGAATACACCGGCGCTGCCGACGGGCAGATTCGCGTGTATGGCAAGGAAGACTGGATGTCGCCGGTGGCTTCGGGCTCCGGCGCACCTGCGGCGATGGTGGTGGTGCCCTGTTCGACTGGCACGCTGTCGGCAATCGCCACCGGTGCCTGCAACAATTTGATCGAACGGGCAGCGGACGTCACGCTCAAGGAGCGCCGCCAGCTGATCCTGGTGCCGCGTGAAGCGCCGTTCTCCACCATTCACCTGGAGAACATGCTCAAGCTTTCGCAGATGGGCGCGGTGATCCTGCCGGCAGCGCCGGGCTTCTATCACCAGCCGCAGACCATCGATGACCTGGTGGACTTCGTTGTCGCACGGGTGCTCAACCTGCTGAACATACCCCAGGACATGTTGCCGCGCTGGGGCGAGCATCATTACGGGGTCGATGATTGAAGCGCGCGCTGGCAGGCTTGCTGCTGCTGGGCAGCCTGGGTGGTTGCGCGACAGTACGAACGCTGGACGCCAACCAGCCTGGGGCGCCGGTGGTGTATGCCGGCACTCGCCTGGACCTGTATGTGATCAATGGTGGGTGCTGCCCGCGGGATCATTTCGGCGCGGATGCGCCGGCATATCCACGGTTGGATCTGCCTGGGAGCATGTTGCTGGATACTGTACTGTTGCCGCTGTCGTTGCTGACGGCGGTCGGGGTGGGGTTCAACGCCCGCGGCGGCCTGTAACGGCCCTTTCGCGGGTAAACCCGCTCCCACAGGGACCGCACCGTCTTTGAATTCTGTGCGGTCCTGGTGGGAGCGGGTTTACCCGCGAAGAGGCCTCTGAAGGTATTGCTATTTCTTGCCCAGCTTGCGCAACTCGTCGGACTCGACCACCCGAATTCCGTCCTCTTCCTCCAACGCCAGCCGCCACAGTGCCCGGGCCAGGGTGCAGGCCTCGATGCCGCGGTACTTCCCGGGAATCAGCCTTGCGAAAGGCCCGGCCAGTTGCTCGGCCAGCCGTGGCTCGAGCCGCTCACCCAGCAGCAGCGATGGTCGCACGATGGTCAGTTGCGGCCAGTCCTGAGCCTTGAGCGCCTCTTCCATCTCGCCCTTGACCCGGTTGTAGAAGATCGATGATTTGGGGTCTGCACCGAGCGCGCTGATCACCAGCAGATGGCGTGCGCCCATCTCGCGGGCGCGCTTGCTGAAGGCCACGACCATGTCCAGGTCCACTGCACGGAAGGCGGTTTCCGAACCGGCCTGCTTGAGCGTGGTGCCCAGGCAGCAGAAGGCGATATCGACGCGCCCGGCCAGTTGCGGGAGAAACATCGCCGGGTCACCCACTGGGTTTTCCAGGTGCGGATGCTTGGCCAGCGGCCTGCGGGTAGGCGCCAGCACACGGCTGATGGTGGGTTCGTTGAGCAGGCGGTCGAGCAGGTGTTCACCCGTAAGACCCGTGGCTCCGGCAAGCAGGACATGCTGAGGCGTCAAGTACATGATGTCTCTCCCTTGTTACAGCTCAGCTTAGCGGGTTCCAGGCTTTTTTGCCTGCTCCGGCGCGGCTGGCTGGGCCTTGTTTTTCAAGGCCTCCTCGGCTTGCTGCCGGCGCAGGCGCTGCCAGTGCGCGAGCACCTGCGGTGGTGCCCAGATCTGCGGCTCGGAGGCTTCGAAACCTTCCCTTCGTTCCCGTTCGGCAACGCTGTTGCGCGCCAGTTCAAACGCTTGTTTCAGATCGTCGGTCTGATTCAGTGCCTGGGCGAACAGGGCATCGCCGAAATAGGTGAAGTCGGCTTCTTCGGAGCAGCCGAACGAGACCCGGTCAGGGCGCGCTGCAGTCATGATCAGCGTGCGATCATCCTTGAGCGGGGCGATGTAGCCACCTGAATAGCAGGCGGAGATGACAATCACCTTGTCGCGATCTTTCAGCGGGGCGAGGGCGTTGGCCAGTTCGTCGGCAGACAGGTCGGCCAGTTGCAGGCGCGGCTGGTCGAGCACCAGTTGGTGGTCATGGCTGCCGTGGCTGGTCAGGTAGACGAACACGATATCTTCCGGGCCGCTGCGTTCGGCCAGGGTGCGGGCGGCACGGGTGAGGTTCTCGCGGGTGGCCATTGGCCGGTCGGCCAGATGGTCGCGGTGATTGACCAGGGTCACCTGGCCACGGGCGCCGAAGCGCACTCTGAGCATGTTGCTGACATAGTCGGCTTCGCGCAGGAACACGCTCTGCTGGCCATCGCCGGCCAGCACCAGGCTGTACAGCTGGATGGGTGGGGCCGAGCGTGGCACCTTGGCCAGGGCCTCGTCGAGCAGCTTGCCCTGGTTGAGCAGGGCCAGGTCCAGCGGGTCGGGCAGCAGCGTGCCCTTGTCGTCGCGCACGCGCACGCCGTTGATCCACTGGCCGGCCTCGACACGGCCATCGGCCTGAATCAGCCGGCCGCTGCCCTGGTAGGCATCGTTGTCGAAACCGCCAATGTACTGGCTGCCGTCGGCCAGGTGCAGATGACCCTGGCCAGAGAAGCGCCAGTCCTGGAAGCCGCCCTTGTAGCGGCTGCCATCGCTGCCCAGCAGCTCGCCCTGGCCGCTGAGCGCGCCATCCTTGAAGTCGCCGATCCACACGTCGCCGTCGGCGTTCTCGTAGCGGCCGCGGCCTTCGAGGCGGTTTTCCTTGAATTCACCGATGTACTGCTCGCCTTCGACGCTGTCGTAGGTGCCGGCACCTTCGAGCTGGCCGTCGATGAAATGGCCGCTGAACTGGTTGCCGCTGGCATCGCTGCGCACTCCGGCGCCATTGGGCTTGCCCTTGGCGAACAGGCCTTGGTAGCGGCTGCCGTCAGCCAGCTCGAGCT
Source organism: Pseudomonas sp. RW10S2 (assembly GCF_014268985.1). Classification (NCBI taxonomy): domain Bacteria; kingdom Pseudomonadati; phylum Pseudomonadota; class Gammaproteobacteria; order Pseudomonadales; family Pseudomonadaceae; genus Pseudomonas; species Pseudomonas sp. RW10S2. The sequence goes on from NZ_JABWRO010000050.1 coordinate 32,724, forward strand.
GACCGGCGCCGTCGTACTGGTCGTCCTTGAACTGGCCGCGGTAGGTCTGGTCGTGCTGCTTGAGGGTGCCTTCGCCGTCGCGCCGGCCATGCTTGAAGGTGCCGGCGTAGTGGCTGCCGGGGGTGGTCAGGTCGCCCAGGCCTTCGAACAGCCCAGCGGCGAATTGGCCGCGATAGACCTCGCCGTTGCTGCCGTGCCACTCGCCCTGGCCGTGCCACTGACCGTCCTTGAACGTGCCCGCATACCAACTGCCGTTGGGGTAGTCGATGCGGCCTTCGCCCTGCAGCAGGCCATTGACCACTTCGCCCCGGTAGCGCCCGCCGTCGGGCAGGCGCGCGTCCGGCGGCGACAGCGGTTCGCCTTCGCCGCAGGCAGCGAGCAGCAGGATCAGGGTCAGGGGCAGCAGCGGGCGCATGGCGTAATCCGGGCACAAAGGTGCGCCGAGTATGCCGCAGAATCGGAGCGTGAGACAGCCGTGGCCGGGGCCGCCGAACGGCCCCGGTGCTGCCTCAGACGAAGCAGAGCGACAGTGGCTCGGCGATGTAGGCCGGTTTTTCCTGGCCTTCGATCTCGAGGGTGACGGTGGCCTTGAGCAGCCACTGGCCGGGCTTCTTCTCGGTGGCGTCGGTGAGGTCCACCTTCAGGCGCACGCGGCTGTCGACTTTCACCGGCTGGATGAAGCGCACGCTGTCCAGCCCGTAGTTGACCACCATCTTCAGGCCCTCGGGCAGCACGAGGATGTCTTCCATCAGCTTGGGAATCAGCGACAGGCTGAGGAAGCCGTGGGCGATGGTGGAGCCGAAGGGGGTCTTGGCGGCTTTCTCCGGATCGACATGGATGAACTGGAAATCGCCGGTGGCCTCGGCGAACAGGTTGATGCGCTGCTGATCGATCTTCAGCCATTCGGAACGTCCCAGTTCCTTTCCAACGTACTGCGAAAGCTCTGCAACAGGTACATAGGGCATCGCGACTCTCCAGGTTGTCTTTTGGTACGAAGGTGCAAGATCACCACGGCGCACCGTTGCGGTCAAGTTCTTCCCTTTTCGGCGAATATCGCCTTATACAGGCAGGACGCGTGCTTATAATGGCGCCCGATGCCCCAAGGAGATGCTTATGCTGTTGCGTGGATTGACCTGGCTGGTGATGTTCCAGTTGCTGGGCACGGCGATCAATCACCTGGTACTGCCCATGTTGCCGGGCCCTATCATCGGCTTGCTGTTGCTGCTGGCCTGCCTGATGATCCGCGGCGAAGTTGGCAAACCGCTCAACGAGGCCGCCAGCAGCCTGCTGCGTTACCTGCCGTTGCTGCTGGTGCCGCCAGCCGTAGGCGTGATGGTCTATGCCCGCGACATCGCCGCCGACTTCTGGGCCATTGCCGGTGCGCTGGTGATCTCCTGCCTGGTCACCCTGGTGTTCGTCGGCGTACTGATGCAGAAGCTGATCCATCGCCACGGCAAGCACGAGGAACAGCCATGAGCCTCGACTGGCAGGGTGCATTGCAAGCCGTCATTCACCACCCGTTGTTCGGGATCGGTATCACGCTTGGGGTTTACCAACTGGTACTTGCCGGCTACGAGCGCACCCGTTGGATCTTCCTGCAACCGGTGTTGGTGTCGATGCTGGTCCTGATCGGTGTGCTGCTGGCGTGTGGCATCGACTACAGCGAGTACAAGCGCAGCACCGAAATCCTCAATATTCTCCTCGGACCGGCCACTGTGGCCCTGGCGGTCCCGCTCTATCTCAACCTGCGGCGTATCCGCCAACTGTTCTGGCCGATCTTTACTACGCTGGTAATCGGGGGAGTGTTCGCCACCTTGGCCTGCGTGACGCTGGGCTGGTGGCTCGGCGCCGAACACATGATCCTGATGACCATGGCGCCCAAGTCGGTGACCTCGCCCATCGCCATGCTGGTGGCCGAGCAGATCGGTGGCGTAGCGGCATTGGCGGCGGGATTCGTGCTGATCACCGGGGTGATCGGCGCCATCTTCGGTCCGGCCCTGCTGACGCGCTGTGGTGTGCGCAGCCCCGAGGCGCGGGGTATGGCCCTGGGCGTCACCGCACACGCGGTGGGCACCTCGGCGGCCTTGCAGGAAAGTGATGAATGCGGCGCTTTTGCCGCACTGGCGATGAGCCTGATGGGCGTGGCCACGGCGGTGTTCCTGCCGCTGGCAGTCAGTCTGGTGGCTTGAGGAGTCGAGATGACGTTACCGCTGTTCCCCCTCAATACCGTGCTGTTCCCCGGCTGCCTGCTGGACTTGCAGATCTTCGAGGCGCGTTACCTGGACATGATCGGCCGCTGCATGAAGCAGGGCGAAGGTTTCGGGGTGGTGTGCATTCTCGAAGGCGAGCAGGTCGGCAAGGCGCCGGCAGGCATCGCTGCGTTCGGCTGCGAGGCGTTGATCCGCGACTTCGTGCAGCAGGACAACGGCCTGCTGGGCATCCGCGTCGAAGGTGTGCGGCGCTTCAGGGTGGAGCAGACCGATGTGCTCAAGGATCAGTTGATGGTCGGCGAGGTGCAGTGGCTGGCCGAGCTGAGCGACAGCCCGCTGGGCGAGCAGGATGATGACCTGCTGGCGCTGCTGGTCGCGCTGGGCGAGCACCCGATGGTCGAGGCGCTGGACATGCCGCGCGAGGTGGACGGGCGCCAGTCGCTGGCCAACCAACTGGCGTACCTGCTGCCGTTCATGGAAGAAGACAAGATCGATCTGCTGGCGATCGACTCGCCGGCGCAGCGGCTGGAGGCGATCCAGGCGCTGCTGGAGCGGATTCAGGGCGAGTTGTTCGCCTGAAGTTGCGGGTTGCCAGCGTCAGGGCCGGCAACCCGCGCATCACTTCAATACTGATAGCGCAGCAATGCCTTGGGCAACGAGTGCATGGCGAAGAACGCCAGCAGCGCGATACACGCCGGCAAGATCAGCCACCACACCTTCTGCGGCATTGCCCTCAGTGGCTCGCGATACTGCACCAGCGTCAGACTGGCCGCACACACGCAGCACGCCAGCAAGGCCCCGGCCAGGATGTCGGTGGGCCAGTGCACACCCAGGTACACCCGTGACAGCGCGATCGACAGCGCTGGCAGCACCCCCAGCAGCACCCAGGTCAGGCGCATGCGCGGCGGGCGG